>CANNEG010000037.1:0-14947 GCA_947503455.1 Betaproteobacteria bacterium | reverse complement strand
CGCACGCATGAAGAACTTGCTGGCATTGGTCTGAAACAACAGTACTTAGTCATCAATGGCATTTTACCTAAGATTGAGGCTGAAACTGACGGGCTGGCGGCGGCAATTTACACGCGTGAACAAGCCGCACTGAATGCGATTCCAGAGGTGTTAAGGTCGTTGCCACAAGATCAAGTTGCACTTAAAGCCTTTGATCTTGTTGGCTTAGATGCATTACGCCAGCTACTCATAGATACGCCCTATCTGGCTTGTGGTAGTAGTAATGCACCGGTTGAGTTGGATAAACCTAGCCTGTCTCAATTAGTAGACAGTATCGCAGTAGATGGCCATGGGCTAGTGATGACCATGGGTAAAGGTGGTGTTGGTAAAACCACAATAGCGGCAGCAGTTGCTGTTGAGTTGGCGCATCGCGGATTAGCTGTGCACTTAACCACCTCGGACCCCGCAGCCCACCTTTCAGATACGCTTAATGGCACATTAGACAATTTGACTGTAAGTCGCATTGACCCACATGAAGAAACTGAACGCTATCGTCAGCACGTGCTAGAAACAAAAGGGGCCACACTAGATGCTCACGGCCGCGCGTTGCTAGAAGAAGATTTACGTTCACCCTGTACTGAAGAAATTGCGGTATTCCAAGCGTTCTCTCGCATTATCCGTGAAGCGGGTAAGAAGTTTGTGGTGATGGATACCGCACCAACGGGGCACACACTATTGTTGTTAGATGCTACTGGGGCTTATCACCGTGAAGTCGCACGTCAAATGGATAAGACTAACCTACACTTCACCACCCCAATGATGCAGTTACAAGATGCTAAGCAAACCAAGATTCTCATTGTAACGCTTGCAGAAAAAACCCCAGTCTTAGAAGCCGCTAACTTGCAGGAAGATTTGCGAAGAGCAGGCATTGAACCGTGGGCTTGGGTGGTTAATAATAGTGTTGCTGCAACCAAGACTAATTCAGCATTATTGCACCAGCGCGCACTTAATGAATTAGTTGAAATTAATTCAGTGGCAAAGCAGTATTCTAAACGTTATGCAGTGGTACCTATGCTTAAAGACGAGCCAGTTGGGGTAAAAAAATTACTGGAACTTGCAGGGGGCTTTGATTAGTTTAGTCGGTGACGATACCATGAGCGCTTCCAGTGAAAACAACACATCATCTGACCGCCATAGCTGTATCGGAGTTGGTGGGCCGATACATGTATTAGCCCATTATAAACGTGGCATATCCATTCAATTTTCTCGTTTCCGCGCGGCTGGTGTAGGTGCTTTCGCAGCATTTGTTGCTGTACTTGGCCCTGGCTTACTTGCGGGGCTTTCCGACGATGATCCGGCAGGTATTACCACTTATTCCGTACTTGGTACTAATCATGGATATCAATTGCTGTGGATTATTCCAGCCTCAACTATTCTGCTCATTCAATTTCATTTAATGGCTGTGCGTATTGGTGCGGCTACTGGCAAAGGGTTCGTTGGCGTTATTCGCGAACGTTGGGGTCATGGCTGGGGATATTTCGCGGTAATTGGTTTGCTGTTTGCAAATTTTGGAACCATTTGCGCTGAATATGCAGGAATCTCTGCGGCTGGCTCGCTTGTTGGCATCCCGGCTTGGATTAGTGCGCCCATTTCGGGCGTGTTGATATCGGTTATTGTTGTTATGGGGTCATTTCATCGAGTAGAGCGTATTTTACTCATTGTGTCCTCCACATTAGCGCTTTATATCATAGATGGCATTTTAGCGGAGCCAGACTGGTCGCTCGTTTGGCACAATTCTATTGTCCCGCACATGCCTATAGATAATGTCGGTTGGATTGCCATTGCCGCTACCCTAGGAACCACATTGGCGCCTTGGGGATTGGCATTTATCCAATCTTACGCGGTTGATAAAAAGATTACTGTTGCCAATCTACGATGGGAAAGGGTTGATGTGATTATTGGCTCTTTACTCACAGGTATTATCGGTCTTGCTATTGCCGTTGCTTGCGCAGCAACACTCAATCGCGCGGGTGTGCATATTAATGATGCAAGCGATGCGGCAGCAGCATTGCGCCCGCTTGCTGGCTCGTTTGCAACCGTATTATTTGGTGCGGGTTTACTTGGCGCATCGTTACTTGCAGCGGCCATTGTGCCACTGGCTACGGCTTATTCTATTGCTGAAGGCATAGGTGCACCCGCCTCTCTAGATTTGGATTCACGCCACTTTCAGCTGTTTTATGCGGCGTTCGTAGGGCTTACTGCTGCTGCCGTTAGTGTAGTCTCCCTGCCTGATTTACCGCTTATCCCGCTTATCTATACTAGCCAAGTAGTGAACGCTGTACTGCTGCCGTTGCATCTAATTGCACTTCACTTATTGGCGCGAGACACCTCAATTATGGGGGATGCAAAATCGAGTAAAGCATTATTAATTGTAAGTTTGATGAGTATTGCACTTGTCATTGCGTGCATATGCGCACTAGCATTAAGCTGGTTAGGGGTAGATGGCAGGTTTTGGAATTAGGATTGTTTAGCCCAAAGAGGCCGTTCGTCGAATAATCAGAAAATTTTACTTACAAATTAACTTTTAAGCTTGATATTTAAGACTGTGATAAATTATTACAGGGCAGGAAATTTAATATTATTTCCGTTAATAAATTTAACACCCATTCGGGGAATTTTGTTCATAAATCTGGTTAAAAAAGGACAGACTTATTAAACACTTTAAATTAAATAAGCTAGTAATAGCGGCTATCTTAGTCAATGTAAATATCACGGCTAATGCTGCCGATTGGATTGATAACTCTATCGGGTATCGTTACGGGACAAACTTTTCCGAGCCATACGTTGGTCGGGATCTTAATAAAAGCATCGTGAATCTAGAGAGCGTGAGTGGTTACAAGTACGGCACTAATTATTTTAATCTTGATTGCTTGATATCAAATGCTGGGGATCCATCTCAAGGTGGGGAAGGGGCATCCGGCGCAACTGAAGTTTATTTAGTTTATAGAAACACCGTTAATTTTCATAATGTTACGGGTAAAGATTTAAAAATAGGCCCAATTAAAGATTTTGGATTCACTTTTGGAGTTGATTTAAATACAAAGAATGACAGTTATGGTTCAAGAAAACGCATGTTAGTCGCTGGCCCATCCGTCATGTTTGACGTTCCGGGCCTGCTTAAAATGAGTATTCTATTGCTAGATGAAAGTAATGCTCCCAATCCACACCCTGGGTATGACGGAGGACGGTATACCTATCAAATACATCCTGAGCTGAACTTTGTTTGGGGTTTGCCTTTAGGGTCAACCCAATGGGAATTTAATGGCTACGCCAACTTTATTGCCTCCAAGGGTAGAAATGAATCAGGAGGCAATACTGTGGCAGAAACGCATATTGATGCAAAGCTTATGTACGATACTAGTACTCTTCTTGGGCTAGAAAAAAACACATTTAAAGTTGGATTCGGATACGAATACTGGCACAATAAATACGGCAATCCAACCACACCAGCCAATGCTGGCGCTGGCCCTGGTGCAACAGCAAGTACGCCCATAATTAGAGCTGAATATCATTTTTAAAGTGCTTCGATTGAGATTGAAGCACTTTGCTTAACGATTTTACCCAAGCTGTTATCCCACAAAAAAGAGGGCGCCTAAAAAGACGCCCTAAAGGAGGAGAATAACAGCTTTGGAGAAGCCTAATGTTTATTAAGCACTTACCATGCCAAGTTCTCTATCCTTCCTAAAATTTATGATTGACTATGCCGATTTGTTTAATGTTTGGTAGACGGCTAAATATTCTAGGGCGCTTTTATCCCAGCTTAAGTTCTGCGTCATGCCATTTTTTTGAATCTGTTTCCATGCATTAGCGTCGTTATTGAATACGTTTAAGGCTTGCTTAATGCAACTGAGTAAGCTTGTTGGACTTGCTTCACTCATGACAAAGCCATTGGCAGTCTTGTTTTTAAAAGTGATGATATTGGTATCAACAACAGAGTCGGCTAATCCGCCAGTTGCGTTAACAATAGGTGGTGTGCCATAGGCTAAGCCATATAGTTGATTCAGTCCGCAAGGCTCAAAGCGGGACGGCATAATGAACATATCGCAACCCGCCATGATTTGATGTGAAAGCGGTTCATTGTAACCAATGGTCACGCTCACCTTAGTTGGATTGCTAACAGCTAAGGCGCGAAATGCATTTTCAAGTACACTTTCGCCACTGCCTAATAAAGCTAACTGGCAGCCAGCATCTACTAATTCTTGCAAAATAGGCACCATCATATCTAAGCCTTTTTGATGCGTTAGGCGACTTACTACGCCTAATAATGGTGCACTTGCATCAATATGAAGCCCTAATTTTTCTTGCAAGGCCGCTTTCACCAGTTTTTTCCCAGCTAATGTGGTTGCGCTATAGTTTTTAACTAGGTGCGGATCGGCTTCTGGGTTCCATTCGTCAGTTTCAATGCCGTTTAAAATACCTTTAATCTCATTACCACGCTTACTGAGTAAGCCTTCTAGGCCAAAGCCAAATGCTGCTGTTTGAATCTCTTTTGCATAGCTTGGACTGACTGTAGTGACTGCATTAGCATAAAAAATACCAGCTTTCAAAAATGATAATTGCCCATGGTATTCAAAACCTTCAATGGTGAAGTTGGTAGAGGGTAGGGCTAAAGTGGATAACCAGCCTGGGGCATAACAGCCCTGAAAGGCCATGTTGTGTAAGCTAATGATTGATTTTGCTTGGCTATGCTCGACTAATTTCATGTAGGCGGGTGTTAAGCCTGTTTGCCAGTCATTACAGTGCACAATATCTGGTTGCCAGTCGGTGATCGGCGAATGAGGGCCACTTAAAATGGCGGCCACTTTAGATAGTATGCCAAAGCGCACCGGGTTATCTAACCATTCAAGTCCGTTAGCATCAGCGTATGGGCCACCTTCACGCTCGTAAAGGTGGGCTGATTTAATTACCATCACCTTTACTTGGGTTTCTGCAATTGTCCCCATCATCAGCGCCGCATTATGAATGACCGGTAAATTGTCGAATGTCGCAATTGCTTGCAGATTAGTGAGTTTATTCAATACCGCTGGATAGCCGGGCATCAAGATGCGAATGTCCACGCCAAGGTTTTGTAAGGCGGTAGGCAGCGAGCCGCTTACGTCAGCTAAACCACCAGTTTTGATAAGAGGAAAAACTTCAGAAGTGGCAAATAGAACCCGCAAAATATACTTTCTTCATAATGACGTTGATGCATTATTATATTGTATAAACTAATTGCTTTAACAATGATTTCGGGAGCAGGTATGAGTTTTAATGGTTTTTTAGTAGTAGGCGCCGGCGCAGCGATAGGTGCGTGGATGCGATGGTGGCTTGGCCTGATGTTGAATTCAACTTTACCAGCGCTACCTCTGGGGACGTTAGTGGCCAATTTAATTGGTGGCTATCTCATTGGATTGTTTGTGGGATTGTTTTCTTTGACCTCTTCATTTTCCCCTGAGTTAAGACTGTTTGTCATAACCGGCTTACTAGGTGGTTTGACTACATTCTCTACTTTTTCTGCCGAGGCGGTGACATTGCTATCACGTGGTCAATATGGCTGGGCGACAACACACATTTTAGTTCATGTATTAGGTTCGCTGGCCATGACCGGCATGGGTTTACTTACTGTACAGTTAATTCGAGGTTGATATCATGCAAGGAATTTATCTGAAGTTGTTTGTCCCTGAGGAATTACGTCTTCATGGTACTTTGTTGTATGAGTGGATTCTAAAGCAAGCTGAAATAATCGGCATACCAGGCGGTTCAGCAGTACGTGCTATGGCTGGTTTTGGTCGACATGGCCACCTGCATGAGCAGCACTTTTTTGAATTAGCTGGAACGCTACCAATCATACTTGAGTTTTTTGCCCCAGCAGAAGCTATTGATCAATTGTTGTTTTTGATAGAGGCGGAGAACAAGTCCTTGTTTTTCATAAAATGTAATGCAGAAGCAGGGCAGACAGCACCTCATTAATTGATGAAGTGCTGTCTGAATATCAATACACTTTATTTCATGGTGGGCATGACAAACTCAGCGCCAGCATTTTTGTTACTCGAAGGCCAACGTGAGGTGGTAGTTTTTAGGCGGGTATAAAAACGCATACCCTCGTTGCCGTAAATATGATGGTCGCCAAATAGTGAGCGTTTCCAACCACCAAAACTGTGGAATGCGATGGGTACTGGGATTGCCACATTCACCCCGACCATACCGGCTTGCACGCGTTGGGTGAATTCACGAGCGACTTCGCCATCGCGTGTAAAAATGGCAACGCCATTACCAAACTCATGGTCGTTGACTAACTGCAGGGCTTCTTCAAATGTTTCAGCACGTACCACCGACAACACGGGGCCAAAAATCTCTTCTTTGTAAATACGCATATCTTTTTTAACGTGATCAAATAGGCAGGGTGCTAAAAAGAAGCCTTGTTCATAACCTGCATGCTGATATGGTCGGCCATCAATCACGAGTGTTGCACCTTCAGTAATCCCTAGATCAACATAAGTTTTTACTTTAGCGTAATGTTCAGGCGTTACCAAAGGCCCCATATCTGCTTTTTCATTTAAGCCCTGATCAATCGTAATGCCTTTAACTTTTTCGGTGAGTTTAGTAATCAGCGCATCAGCCACATTGCCTACCGTCACTGCTACGGAAATAGCCATACAGCGTTCACCTGCCGAGCCAAAGGCTGCGCCAATAAGTGCGTCAGCCACTTGGTCAATGTCCGCATCTGGCATGACAACTAAATGATTTTTTGCCCCGCCTAATGCTTGCACACGTTTACCATTTTTGGTGCCTGTGCTGTAAATGTGTTCAGCAATAGGGGTGGAACCGACAAAGCTAATGGCTTGAATGCGCTTGTCTGATAGCAATACATCCACGGCTTCTTTGTCGCCATTCACTAAGTTAAACACGCCGGCGGGTAAGCCTGCTTCAGTTAATAAATCTGCAATCATCAAACTGGCGCTAGGTGTTTTTTCGGAAGGCTTAAGGACAAAAGTATTGCCGGTGGCAAGTGCCATTGGAATCATCCATAGCGGTACCATAATGGGGAAGTTAAAGGGGGTAATGCCTGCCACTACGCCTAATGGTTGGTGCATGCTATAAGTATCAATGCCGGTACCCACTTGGTCGTTGTAGTCACCTTTCATGAGGTGTGGCATACCACAAGCAAATTCGACCACTTCAATCCCTCGCGTGACTTCGCCGCGGGCATCGCTGATGGTTTTGCCATGCTCAAGTGAAATGGCTTTTGCTAAATCATCCGCATGCTCATCAAGTAAGGCTTTAAACTTGAACATGATGCGAGCGCGTCGTAAGGCAGGGGTGGCTGACCATTCTGGAAAGGCCGCTTGTGCTGCATTAATCGCTGCCTCAACATCGGCTACCGTTGCGTTATTTAATTGTGCTTGTACTTCGCCGGTAGCCGGGTTAAATACATGGCTATATCTAGTGCCAGTACCACTGGTATGTTGGCCGTTAATATAATGGCCGATGGTTTTGATGCTCATGTTGATTATTCCGATATTTTGTTATTAAGTATTCTCTTGGTTATGTATAGCCCAAGCTTGCTCGTTTTTAAGGTAGAGATTCGCCTCTAGGCCAGTGTCACCTTGAGAAACAATAAATTTAATCGCATCACTTAAGGTATTAAAGATACGATCAATTTCATGTTTTTCGATGGTCAGTGGCGGCGAGATAGCGATAATATCGCCGGTAAAACGCACATGCATTCCCATTTCATAACATTTTAAATAGGTTGCAAAAGCTAACGCTCCAGGTTTACCTGCAATAGGCTCAAACTCTATTCCTGCTACCAAGCCTATATTGCGAATATCTTTCACCATAGGTAAATCTTTAAGCGAGTGTGCGGCTGTTTCGAAATAAGCGCTTAAAGAAGCTGCTCGATCTTCTAGTTTTTCTGTTGCAAAAATATTGAGTGTGGCAATAGCGGCTACGCAAGCGATAGGAATAGCGCTATAGGTGTAGCCGTGAGGCAATTCGATGGCACCAGCTGCAGCATTTTCCATAAATGCGTCATAGATTTCTCGCTTCACTGCGACTGCTCCCATCGGTACAACACCATTGGTGAGGCCTTTTGCGCAGGTGAGAATATCAGGTATGACATCAAAGTAATCTGCACCAAACTTGGTACCTAATCTGCCAAAGCCGGTAATCACTTCATCAAAGATGAGTAAGATGCCATGTTTAGTACAAATTTCACGTAGGCGTTTTAGGTAAGCCGCAGGCGGCACGATTACGCCAGCCGAGCCTTGCATGGGTTCAATAATAAGTGCTGCAATCGTCGCCGGGTCGTGCAAAGTCATTATGCGCTGTTCAAACTCATTGGCTAGAGCAATGCCGCCGTCGGCTGGTACACCTTTGGTAAAGGCATTTTTAGCGATGTCTAGCGGGTGTCGGATGTGATCCACGCCAGCCAAGCTATTGCCAAAAGCTTTGCGATTGCCCGCGATACCCCCTACGGCAATCCCACCAAAATTGACGCCGTGATAACCACGTTCACGACCGATGAGTTTGTTTCGTAATGGGTTGCCGGTAGCGCGATGGTAAGCCAACGCGATTTTCAGGGCGGTATCAGCAGATTCTGAGCCAGAGCTCGTAAAGAATATTCGGTCTAAACCAACTGGCATGTATTCGGCTAATCGTTCTGCCGCTTCAAAAGCGAGTGGATGACTCGATTGAAAAGCCGGTGCGTAATCGAGTGTTAGCAATTGATTACCAACGGCAGTGGCAATCTCGGCACGACCGTGTCCTGCTGGTACACACCATAAGCCAGCAGTGCTATCGAGAATTTCTCGGTCATCTATTGAGGTGTAGTAGTTGCCCTTAGCCGCTTTAAACAACCTAGGCATAGCCTTAAATTGCCGGTTGGCGGTGAATGGCACCCAATAATTGGACATATTGGGTAAGGTTACGGACTTATGGGCAGACATTTTCATTCCTACAATCTTTATTATTGGTAGTATCTTCAGGTGTTTAGCATAGTGTGTCAAGACTGGTTTTTGTAAAAATTATCTTATTGATTTTATTGATATTAATTTATTGAATGTTATTGTATATTTAACACTTTAAACAGTGTATGTGGCAATTTCGAGGGGATGGATGATGGATGTAGATTTAGGATCACGTTTACGTACGGCACGCTTGCGTCATCAGCTATCGCAACGGGCGCTAGCAAAAAAAGCGGGGGTGGCAAATGCTACTATTTCACTAATTGAATCTGGCAGTACTAGTCCATCAGTGAGCGCGCTAAAACGCATATTGGCAGGGTTACCTATGACGTTGGCCGAGTTTTTCTCGGATGAATTGCCAGGCATGAAAAGTGAAGTGTTTTATCGTGCGCAAGAACTCACTGAAATTAGTGGAGGAGAAGGTATTTCATACCGCCAAATTGGTTCAGCGAGAGATGGTCATGCGTTGCAAATTTTGTTTGAAAGTTATGAGGTAGGCGCTGATACGGGGCTCATTATGTTACAACATGAAGGTGAAGAAGGCGGTGTAATACTCTCTGGTAAATTAGAAGTGACCGTAGGCGAGTATTCGCGTGTGCTGGGTGTTGGTGATGCTTATTATTTTAATAGTAACGAGCTACATCGTTTTCGCAACGCAGGTGCGCAAATTTGTACCTTAGTCAGTTCTTGTAGTCCACCTACATTTTAATTAAGCATGACTCAGTAACACCTGTGATTAATATTTATTATTTAAGTGAATTAACTATGTCATTTAAAAATAAATTGGCATATATTCTGTTTAAGCGTTGTTACAAGTCTTGTGGGGAATCATCATGCGCGTGCTTGTTTTAGGTTCTGGTGTAGTTGGCGTAACAAGTGCTTATTATTTGGCAAAAAAAGGCTTCGAAGTCACGGTCTTAGATCGCCAACCTGCAGTAGCGTTAGAGACTAGTTATGCTAATGCAGGCCAAATTTCACCTGGCTATGCAGCGCCTTGGGCTGCGCCCGGTGTACCTATAAAAGCATTGAAATGGTTGTTTCAACGACACTCACCACTGGCGATTAAACCTGATTTAACGCTCTGGCAGTTGCAATGGTCACTCAAATTATTACACAACTGCACGTCAAAAAGATATGCCATTAACAAGGAGCGCTTGGTGCGTTTGGCAGAGTATAGCCGCGATTGTTTAGGTGAGTTACGCGCCAGCACAGGTGTGGCTTATGAAGGGCGTACACAGGGTACTTTGCAGGTGTTTCGTACACAGCAACAGCTAGACGCTGAAGCGAAAGACATCGCTGTACTGACACGCTGTGGCGTGCCATTTGAAGCATTAGATCCTGAAGGCTGTGTGCGTGCTGAACCAGCCTTGGCTTTGGTCAAAGATCAGCTTTTGGGTGGCTTGCGATTGCCACACGATGAAACGGGTGATTGTCAGCTATTTACAACCAATTTGGCGCTAGAGGCAGCTAAACTTGGCGTGCAATTTCGGCAAGAGGTAACGATTAATCGCTTAGTGTTCGCTCAAGGTAAACTCAGTGGCGTAGAAATTAGCACAGGAGAGGGCGCCGAAAAAAATATAGAAATATTGCATGCTGATCAATACGTTGTTGCGCTAGGTAGTTACTCTCGTCAGTTAATGCAAGGCTTAGGTTTACAAATACCTGTTTACCCAGTTAAAGGCTACTCACTTACTGTGCCTATTGTGAATAGTGAGGCGGCACCCGTTTCTACGGTTATGGATGAAACCTATAAGGTTGCGATTACTCGTTTTGACAATCGTATTCGTGTGGGAGGCATGGCAGAGCTTGCGGGTTTTGATTTAAGCCTCAATCTGCGTCGGCGCGAAACTTTAGAAATGGTGTTAAATAATTTATTCCCTAATGCGGGGGATGTATCACAAGCATTATTTTGGACGGGGTTACGTCCAATGACACCGGATGGCACGCCAATTATAGGTCAAGCATCTGTGATGTATGACAACGTTTGGTTGAACACTGGGCACGGTACTTTAGGCTGGACGATGTCATGTGGCTCTGGCCAAGTACTGGCTGATTTGGTGGCCAATCATCAGCCAGCAATTAAAACGGATGATTTGGCACTTGGTCGATATGCTGGAAGTCGCTACAATAAGTGCGACCATAAACTTTCATCTCATAAGTAATAGCATTTAAAAAAACATACATTATTCATGTCTCGCCCCGCAATCGCTCACATTCGCCTAGACGCTTTTAGACACAATTACCGTGTTGCTAAACAGTGTTATGGCGGTAAAGCATTGGCAGTTATTAAAGCCAATGCCTATGGTCATGGCGCTGTACACTGCGCTAAATCAATCAGAAATGAAGCTGATGGGTTTGCTGTGGCCTGCTTAGAAGAAGCTTTGCAGTTACGTGAGGCAGGCATTACTGAGCCGATTTTGTTGTTAGAAGGATTTTTTGAAGCGGTTGAGTTAGCTGAAATTGTGGCGAATGATTTGTGGGTAGTGATTCATGCGCAGTGGCAAGTTGAAAGCTTGCTAGAGGCGAAACTTAAGCATGCCCTACAAGTCTGGTTAAAAATGGATAGCGGCATGCATAGAGTAGGTTTGTCACCTAATGAGTATGTGCAAGCTTATACACGCTTAAAAGCGCATAAAAATGTGAAAAATATTGTGCTGATGACACATTTTGCTAATGCGGACAATTTAGCTTCTACGCACACGATGCAACAGGTGAAGGTCTTTCAGGACACCATCCAAGATTTAAATAATCTTGCCAACATAGATACTAGCCTAGCGAATTCAGCGGCCATTTTAGCTTGGCCTCAAACCAAGCGTGTGTCGCACATCAAGCGCCACTGGTCTAGGCCAGGCATTATGCTGTATGGCGCAAATCCTATTATTCACGCAGTCACAGATGATTTATTGCAGCCAGTCATGCAACTAAACTCACGCATTATTTCAACCTCTAAAATTAAAAAAGGTGATTCCATTGGTTACGGCAGTATATTTACTGCCGAGCGCGATACTACGGTAGGTGTAGTTGCTTGCGGCTATGCCGATGGTTACCCTCGATCTGCAATTACGGGGACTCCCGTGGCCGTTGATGGCAATATGACTCGGCTGATAGGGCGCGTGTCGATGGACATGCTGTCTGTGGATTTAACGGACTTACCTCCAACTGGTATTGGTAGCCAAGTAGAATTATGGGGCAACCATGTCTCTGCCAATGCGGTGGCTGCTAGCGCCGGCACTATTGCTTACGAACTATTTTGTAACGTTAAACGTGTTCATTTTCAATATTTTGACGCAGCCAATATATAATTTTTATCATAATAATTAATCAAAGGTTTTTATATGCACGTCATTCAAACACCCAATGCCCCAGCTGCTATCGGACCTTATTCTCAAGCGATGGTGGTGGGGGATTTTCTCTTCACTTCAGGTCAAATTCCACTGCGTGTTGATGGTACGCTTAATGATGGGGATATTACTGTCCAAACGACACAGGTATTGGCAAATTTAAAAGCCGTTATTGAAGCGGCGGGTGCCAATTTAAGTAAAGTCGTTAAAACCACGGTTTTTTTAAAAAATTTAGATGACTTTGTTGCCATGAATACCGTCTATGGCAATACCTTTGGTAGTCATACGCCAGCTCGTTCTACTGTTCAAGTGGCTAAATTACCGCGTGATGTATTGGTAGAAATTGAAGCAATTGTTTCGCTAGCCTAAATATTGGTAATACTTTAAATTCGTTGTACGCAGTACATAAAGGAAGCATATGGCATTAGATTTATTTAGCCCAGTCAAATTAGGTGGGATTGCGCTTAAAAATCGTATGGTGATGGCACCACTTACTCGCAACCGTGCAGGTGCGGGCGGCGTACCACAAGCAATGAACGTCACTTATTATGGACAACGTGCATCAGCAGGTTTGATTATCTCGGAAGCAACCCCTATTTCAGCAATGGCGCATGGTTATCCAGCTTTGCCGGGTATTTATACCGATGAGCAAGTGGCTGGCTGGAAAAAAGTGACGGATGCCGTACATGCCGAAGGCGGTAAGATTGTTTTACAGTTATGGCATGTAGGTCGAATTTCTCACCCAAGTTTATTGCCTAATGGCGCACAGCCAGTAGCACCGTCAGCCATTACCCCAAATGGCAAAGCTTTTACGTATCAAGGTTTGGTCGATTATGTACAGCCGCGAGCGCTAGATGTATCGGAGTTGCCTGATATCGTTGCAGATTATGTACATGCCACACAGTCTGCCTTATCGGCAGGGTTTGATGGCGTTGAAATTCATGCGGCCAATGGTTATTTGTTAGATCAATTCCTACGTGATGGTACAAATAAACGCGAGGATAGTTATGGTGGCCATATTGAAAATCGCACGCGATTATTACTAGAAGTCACAAAAGAAGTTGTGGCTGTTGCTGGAGCCGATAAAGTAGGCATACGCATTTCACCAGTTAATCCATTTAATGATATGAAAGATAGCAACCCGCAGGCGTTGTTTAATTATGTGGTTGATGCACTTAATCAATTTAACCTTGCCTATTTGCATGTGGTTGAAGGCGGTATTCATGGTGGCGGCATTGCTGATCCCTTTGATTTTTCAGCCTTACGCAAGCATTGCCAAAGTGCTTATATAGCGAATTTAGCTTACGATAAAGCACGTGGAAATGCCGCGATTGCAAGTGGACATGCTGATGCAATTGCATACGGCGTGCCCTTTATCGCTAATCCTGATTTGGTAGAGCGTTTTAGCATCAATGCAGCGCTCAATGAAGCAGACTCGAGCACGTTTTATGGAGGCACTGAGCTGGGTTATACGGATTATCCATTTCTTGGCGCTTAATTCTTTTACGGTCAATCATCATGCATAAACCAGCGACTACCCAAGTACCTATTAATGAAACGATAGCTAATCGTTGGAGCGGGCGTGCTTATGATGCCACTCAAATAGTGAATCAAACTCAAATTATTGCCTTGCTTGAAGCGGCGCGTTGGGCGCCATCTTGCTATGGTGATCAGCCTTGGCGTTTTGTTGTATGGAATAAACCTACAGATGCAGCTGCTTGGCAGCAGGCGTTTGATTGCTTAGCGCCTAGCAACCAAGCATGGGTTAAAGATGCACCCCTGCTTATTTTGGTATGTGCTGATACTTTATTTAATCACAACCAACAAGCTAATCGTTGGGCGCAATATGATACCGGCGCAGCAGCAGAAAACTTGTGCTTGCAAGCTGCTGGTATGGGTTTGATGGCCCATCAAATGGGTGGCTTTAATGCGGATTTAACGCGAGAAAAATTTAATATACCTGTGCAATTTACGCCAATGACTATGATTTGCGTGGGTGTTCCGGCCGATATTGCAACGCTGACGGGTGATACTTTAACGCGTGAAACTGCCACCCGCTCCCGCCGATTGTTAGGAGATTTGGTCTTTTCAGGTGTTTGGGGTCAGGCTATTGAGTGAGATTTAAGTGTGCGATAGAACTAAACTGCCGTGCAGCTTAACTAATATGGCTAGGTCTGCTAAACTCTCGCTAGTTATTGAAATGATCATGTTAACCCATTATGTTTAGGATTCAGTTATGGCAGTTGTTGTACTAAATAAAGCAAATTTCAAAGATACCATCGAAAAAAATAATTTTGTGATTGTCGATTTTTGGGCACCTTGGTGTGATCCATGTGTAGCATTTACGCCTACGTTTGAAGCGGCTGCTGCTGCAAATCCAGACATTGTATTTGGTATGGTGAATACTGAAGCAGACCCTGAAATTGGCGAGTACTTTCAAGTGAATCAAATCCCAGGCGTTTTGGTGATTCGTGAGCAGGCAGGTATTCATGCGCAAGTGGGCGAAATTGGCGCACCAGCGTTTGATGAAATTATTAAATGGGCGCGTGAGTTTGATATGAGCGGCGTACAGGCTTATTATCAAGACCAGTCTAAGAAAGCAAGCTAGTAGATTGTTACTTA
>CANNEG010000036.1:0-15168 GCA_947503455.1 Betaproteobacteria bacterium | reverse complement strand
GCAGTCGGCCTGCTGCATCTAAACGAAATAGTCCAGGCATTAATTTGACACGAGATAAGTTTCCGCTAGCGCCAAAGAGTACTAGAGTACAGGGGTCAATTTTTTTAGCCATTTTAGAACCTTAAAATTTAAATGTTTGCTTAAGTAATAACGAGTGTCGTATCGGTAATCATTATTACTTAAGCGATTTTAGTGATTGATATTGAAGACGTTATTAATTAATGACGGCTTTCAGCAGGTGCGCCGTCTGTTTCCATATCTAAATCACCCCAGCCTAGGCGGCGATGGAATAGTTCGAGTAATAAATCCCAGCTTAAGCGTGATAGTGCTGGGTCGTAGCGGTGACCTTCATCGCGCATAAATGCATGTTGACCATTGAACTCGTGCCATGTGTAACGGGTACCCACCTCGTCAAGGCGTGCTTTTACCATATTGCGACCTTCTAATGGCACATGTGGGTCTTGGCGACCCCAAATATGTAAAAGTTCACCTTTAATTTCGCCGGCGCGTTCTAATGAATTATCGTTTTTACCTAAACCTAATGCTTTTTTGTGTATGTCAGTGGCGTAAAAACAGACTGCAGCAAGCACACCTGGGTTCATAGCAGCACGGAATGCCAAATGGCCCCCTACGCAAATACCCATCACACCAAGGCGCCCTGTACAATCGCTGCGTGATTTTAAGTAATCTAGTACTGCGCGGGCATCGCTATCATAGGCATGAATTTCTTTGGTAATTTTATGGGCATTGCCGCGCGTGGTGCCTTCTTCGTCATAAGGAATCACTGTGCCTGCAGGCTCAAGTTCATGGTAAATTTCTGGACAAGCTACGATAAACCCATGACCAGCAAGCATTGCTGCAGTACGGCGAATAGGGTCTGTTACTTGGAAGATCTCTGAAAACATTAGAATGCCAGGATAACTGCCTGGTGCTGCAGGGCGAAAAATATGCGCGCGCATTTCACCTGTTGGGGTATTAAGATCTACAATTTCGCTGTCTTTAATTAGCATTTTTGGTCCTGATAATGTGTATTAAGAATAACCGTATATGATAAAGCAAGCAGGCAATTTCATACAGTAGTTTGATGTAAAAAAGTATAAAAAGCATGACAATTTTCCTAATTTAGTGTCAAATTTCACCTAACTTTTTTGAGGTGAGTTTTAATGAATATGCAGGCTAAAAATACGCGATGGGAACACTTTAGTAGCATTGAATGTTTGAGGCACGGGGTGTGTGACGCCATTGTGAAAAATGCCAATGAAGCGATTGCTAAACGTGGTCAATTTTCAATTGTGCTGGCAGGCGGCAATACGCCGCGTGCTGTATATCGATTATTGCGTGAATTGAATATGGATTGGTCCAAGTGGCATATTTACCATGGTGATGAGCGTTGCTTACCTTTAGACCATGAAGACCGCAATAGCCTGATGGTTGAACAAGTCTGGCTGCATTATGTGGATGTTCCGACAAGTCAGGTTCATGATATTCCCGCTGAATTAGGGCCAATAGATGGTGCAAAAGCTTACGCCCAGACGTTAAGTGGCGTACCTACATTTGATATGGTACTTTTAGGATTAGGTGAAGATGGTCATACTGCGTCACTATTTCCCAACCATGCGCTAGATAATAGTGCAGACGCAGTTCCTGTATTTAATTCTCCAAAGCTCCCAGCAGAGCGCATTACACTAAGTCAAAATCGCTTAAATAATACGCGTCAAGTGATTTTTATTGTCACAGGGGCAGGTAAACAAGAGGCTGTTGATAACTGGCGTAAAGGAATTGCTATTCCAGCAACATTGATTGCACCAGAAAATGGTGTGGATGTATATTGTTATGAAATTAAACTCACTTAGTCTTAATTTTTATCTAGTAAATTACCCAACAATATTAGTTTTTCCGCAATACCGTGTTTTGTTTGATTCATATCCGCTAGCAATCTCTAGCTATTTTGAATGACAATATTTGGAAACTTAGTGCTGTGATCTTGGCTTGAGTTGGCTATTTTAATGGCAACAGTACGCGCTATTTTTTTATAAATAGTAGCTATTGGACCGTTTGGGTCAGCAATTACAGTTGGTTGCCCGCCATCAGATTGCTCGCGAATTTTAATATCTAGGGGCAAACTACCGAGTAAATCTACGCTGTAATCTTTAGACATTAATGCACCACCGCCAGTGCCAAAGATATGCTCTTCATGACCACATTGACTGCAGATATGGGTACTCATATTTTCCACAATACCTAAAATTGGAATGCTGACTTTCTCAAACATTTTTAAACCTTTTCGCGCATCCAGCAAAGCAATATCTTGTGGGGTCGTCACAATAATTGCGCCGGTCACTGGGATTTTCTGTGCGAGGGTGAGTTGAATGTCGCCTGTGCCAGGTGGCAGATCAATGACTAAATAATCTAAGTCGCGCCATTTAGTATCACGTAACAATTGCTCTAAGGCGCCCGTTACCATGGGTCCGCGCCACACCATAGGCGTGTCATTATCGATTAAAAATCCAATGGACATTGCTTGTATGCCATGCGCCAGCATTGGATCCATACTTTTCCCATCGGTACTTTCAGGACGCCCGCTAATGCCCAGCATCTGAGGTTGACTTGGACCATAAATATCGGCATCTAACAAACCTACAGTGGCGCCTTCTGCCGCTAACGCCAACGCTAAATTAACGGAAGTGGTTGATTTTCCAACCCCCCCTTTACCTGAAGCAACTGCAATAATATTTTTTACATTGGGCAGTAAGGTTACGCCTTGCTGAGCTTTGTGCGCGACTATGCGACTGCTCATATTGACTGTGATGTTGCCAATGTTAGGTAATTCTTTGAGGGCAACACTCACCAATGCTTGCACATCTGCCATGACTGATTTTGCAGGGTAGCCAAGTACAATATCAACGCTAATATCGCTACCGTTGACTCGGATATTTCGGGCAGATTTACTGCTGATAAAATCTTTGCCGGTATTGGGGTCTATACATATTTTTAAAGTGCTTTGAATGAGTAATTCCGTTATTGCCATTACGTAAATTCCTGTTGAAATAATTAAGATTATTAATCTTGAGTAAAAAGATAAGGTATTTTAACTTATGTCTTACTGGCTTAGGTGATTTGTATAAAAAATTGGCTGGTGAGTTAAGGTTGTTGATGAGTCCACTGTTAATAAAATCCTTAATCAACGCTGGGTTAAGCGCGCGTCATTTGCTAGAATAGCGTTTTAGCTTAATAGATCCATTTATCTCATGGCAACTGTAAAATCTCCTCGTAAACTTCTTGTTACTTCAGCACTTCCATATGCCAATGGCAGTATCCATTTAGGTCACTTGGTGGAATATATTCAAACTGATATTTGGGTGCGCTTTCAAAAAATGCAGGGACATATAGTGCATTATGTGTGTGCTGATGATACGCATGGTACGCCAATTATGTTGCGAGCAGAGAAAGAAGGTATTACGCCCGAAGCCTTGATTGACGATGTTCACAAAGAGCATTCGGCAGATTTTAAAGAGTTTTTAGTTGAGTTTGATAATTATTATTCAACCAATGCACCTGAGAATAAAGAACTTTCACAAAGCATTTATCAGAAATTAAAAGCAAATGGAAAGATAGCCACAAAAACGATTGAACAGTTTTATGACCCAGTCAAAAACATGTTCTTACCAGACCGTTTTATTAAAGGTGAATGCCCGAAATGTCATGCTAAAGATCAGTATGGTGATTCGTGTGAAGTTTGCGGGGCAACTTATAACCCTACTGAATTAATCAATGCTTATTCAGCAGTTTCAGGCGCTACACCCATTCGTAAAGAAACTGAACACTATTTCTTTAAGCTTTCAGAATGTGAAGATTTTTTAAAAGAGTGGACACGTTCAGGTACCTTGCAAGGTGAAGCTGCTAATAAAATGGCGGAGTGGTTTGAAAGTGGCTTGAATGATTGGGATATCTCACGCGATGCGCCTTACTTTGGCTTTGAAATTCCAGATGCCCCTGGAAAATACTTTTATGTTTGGCTAGATGCACCAATAGGCTATATGGCAAGCTTTAAAAATCTTTGCCAAGCTAAGGGTCTAGATTTTGATGAGTATTGGGCTGAGAATAGCAAAACGGAGCTTTATCACTTTATTGGTAAAGACATTCTTTATTTCCACGCACTGTTCTGGCCAGCCACTTTAGAGTTCTCAGGTTATCGCAAACCGACACAAATTTTCGCACATGGTTTTTTAACAGTAAATGGCGAGAAGATGAGTAAATCACGTGGCACGTTTATTACGGCGCGGAGCTATTTAGAGCATATTAAGAACCCTGAGTATTTACGCTATTACTACGCAGCAAAGCTTAATAACTCTATGGAAGATATTGACTTGAGTTTGGATGACTTTGTTGCACGAGTTAATAGCGATTTGGTGGGTAAGTATATTAATATTGCTAGTCGAACAGCTGGTTTTATCAATAAGCGATTTGATGGGAAATTAAGAGCGACAACTAAGCATCCTGTGATAGAAGCGCTGAAAAGTGCTGAGAAACTTATTGCTGAGGCATATGAAGCACGAGAGTATGGTAAAGCCTTAAGGGAAATTATGCGACTGGCAGACCTTGCTAATGCCGCCGTTGCAGAGGCGGCGCCATGGGTTAAGGCAAAGCAAGCGGGGGATGCTGCTACACAAGAGTTGCACTTAGCCTGTTCTGCGGCGCTAGAAATGTTCCGATTACTATCTTTGTATCTCAAACCTGTATTGCCAAAATTAGTTGGTGACGTTGAGATATTCTTAAATATCGCCCCTTTAACTTGGAACTCTGTGGCAGATTCAATTGCAAGTGGACACCAAATTAACACCTATGAACATTTAATTACACGTGTAGACCCTAAGCTAATTGTAGCCATGACTGAAGCTAATAAAGAAAACCTCGTCGCAACGCCACAAGTAAGTGCGCCAACTGTAAGTAAGGCTTCACCACTGACAGTGGATTTGCCTGAGGCTGAATACATCAGCATAGATGACTTCACTAAAGTGGATTTACGTATTGCTAAAATTATCAATGCCGAGCATGTGGAAGGTGCTGAAAAGCTACTTAAACTTACGCTTGATATTGGTGAAGAAAAATCACGTCAAGTATTCGCGGGTATTAAATCTGCTTATGATCCTGCAACATTAGTGGGGCGTTTAACTGTAATGGTCGCTAATTTAGCGCCCCGTAAAATGAAGTTTGGTATGAGCGAGGGTATGGTGTTAGCTGCCAGCGATGAGGATGGTGGGCCATTTATACTGAGCCCTGATGCTGGCGCAAGCTTGGGTATGCGCGTCAAGTAATGGTAAAGACTGCAACTTAATCAGTTAAGATATATAGCCTAACTTTTAAGCGGCAGTATTTTAACATTGCAGTCACTGCGTTAGTTTGTTTTTACTTTAACTGCTTTTTTAGTTTTAGATAATTTATTTTTTCTAGCAGTAGATTTTTTTTGGACCTTTTTTTGAGTAGATGCTTTTGAGGGTTCTACTACTTTAGCTGCGTGTTTGGTGTCTTTAGTACTTTTCTCTACGATGGCTGGCTTTTGATTTACCACTACTTTTTTAGGCTTATCAACCTTTACTGCTTGAGCTACTTTCCTATCTACTGATAGTGGCGCTGCAGTTTTAGCGCCATTAATTAAAATATCTTTACGTATATTTTTTAAAGTGACCGGGCCTATCCCATCTACTTTGTCTAGGTCTTCAATATTTTTAAAATTACCATTTTTTTTGCGGTAATCAATGATCGCTTTTGCTTTGACGGGGCCGATGCCCTCTAAACTTTCTAAGTCGGCTTGCGTGGCGGTATTAATGTTAACGGTAGCAAGTGCGCTGAGGCTGAAGCTTAGAAATGTAACTAATGCCAACAATATTCTTTTCATTTTGGCTCTCCATGGTTGTAAATCTAATCGTTAATAGACACTATTTTAACTATTGAAATATCAGCAGTTAATCATAGCGTAAATAAGAGATTGATTACAACTTAGCTAATCAAATGAATTTGATTAATAATATGAATTTTTACTTAAGTACACATTGAGCATGAATTGACTCTAGCATTTTAAGTGGGTCTGTTGCTTGAGTGATAGGTCTGCCTATGACTAAATAGTTCGATCCATTTCTCAAGGCATCTGCTGGTGTGACAATGCGTGACTGGTCGTCTTGACTGGCATTGGCAGGCCTTATGCCAGGGGTTACTAAGCAAAAGTCATTGCCCAATTGTGCGCGTAGCATGCTAGCCTCAAGCGCTGAGCAGACAACACCATCTAAGCCCGCTTGCTGTGTGAGTGTTGCTAGATTAAGAACATGAGTTGGCAGGTCAGTTGTAATGCCAACTTGATTTAAACTGGCTTGATTCATGCTGGTAAGGACGGTGACAGCAATTAATAACGGCTTGTTTTTGCTAGTATTGATTGCTTCTTGCGCTGCTTGCATCATTTCAAGTCCACCGCAGGCGTGAACGTTTAACATCCATACGCCTAAATGGCTAGCAGCTGCACAAGCCTTTGCAACAGTGTTTGGAATATCATGAAATTTTAAATCCAAGAACACCCCAAAGTTAGAGTGTACTAATTGTTCGACAAATTTCGGACCTTCTGCAGTAAAAAGCTCTTTACCAACTTTGAGTCGGCACAATGCTGGATTTAGTTGCCTGACTAATTTGAGTGCACTTGCAGCGTCGGCATAGTCGAGCGCAACTATTACTTTAGGGTCATTGGTATTAGAGGTTGATTTAGACATGGCTATTGATGAATATGCATTAAATGGTAGTAGGTTCTGCTGGCAGCGATTCCCATGCATTGCAAGCGGGGCATTGCCAGTGATGATATTTCGCTTTAAAGCCACATTGCTCGCAATAGTAGGCAGTTCTGTTGCCAATAGCGTGACGTACCGCTTGCTGCATAAGTTGTGTATCTTGAGCGTTTGAGTTTTTTAGGTTTTGCGGATGATTGCTTTCTACAATTGCACGCGCCTGCAAAAGTTGATCTAACGTATTTAAACTAGGTTTTCTAATTAACTCATTACGGGCTAATTTTGCGGCACTTTCAGCACCTTCTTCGGCTAAGGTGGCCTCAAAGAGTACATTCAGCAGTGAGGATAGCTTATAAGTTTGCAAATAAGATTGCAGTAAACTTAAGCCCTCTGATATTTGATTTAGCGCGCGGTAACTATTGATTAATTTGGGTGCAATTAAACCTAGATATTCAGGTTTTTGAAATTCAATGCGTTTCCAAGTGGAAATGGCTGCTTTGTGGTCTTCAGTCTCTACTTCTAAATCACCCAATAGTACGTTAGCTCGAATACTGTTTTTATTAGCATTTAGCGCTTGTTCAAGTTCAAATCTTGCAGTATGTGTGTCATTCGCTAATTTTGATCTAACTGCCATTTCACAGTAGTAATGCGAGACTTCTATGCGAAATGGTATGCCAGACAGACGTTCCAACTCCGTCGCAGCTTTAATTGCACGTTCCCACTCGCGTTCGCGAACGTATATTTCTAGTAGCGCACGAAGGGCCGGTTGGCGATAGCGATTGTCGTTAAGTGATTCAAATAATTCTTCAGCCCGATCTAGTAAGCCGGCTTTTAAATAATCTTGCGCAAGCTCCGCAGTAACTGCTAGTTTTTGTTGTGGCTCGAGCTCTTTCTTTTCAAGTAAATTGAGATGTAAATGAATGGCGCGGTCTACTTCACCACGTTTTCTAAAAAGGCTACCTAATGCAAAATGTAATTCTAATGAGTCTGTATTGGCTTGTACTGCTTCACTGAAAGCTTCAATTGCTTTATCTTGCTGATTGGTAATCAGAAAATTTAGACCTTTGAAATAAGCTGCAGGCAAAGCGGTAGATTCTGCTAGCAGTTGCTTAAGATCTATACGAGCAGCTAGCCATCCTAGGCTAAAAAATAGCGGTAGTGCTAACAGCCACCAGAACTCAAATTCCATGAGGATTCACTTTATGACGAATGTGTAGGTGATGGAGGTAGTTCATACAGGTGTGATTTTAACTTAATTTTAAAAGTAAGTAATATTTTCTAGAAGAGGTAATAAAAAACGGCAGCGATAAGCTGCCGTTTTTTATTATGTAGCAATAGAAAAACTTAAACTAAATCTACACGTTCACGTAATTCTTTACCCGCTTTGAAGTGAGGCACATGTTTTTCAGGCACTTGTACTTTACTGCCGGTTTTAGGATTACGACCTAAGCGAGGTGGGCGGTAGTTTAAGCTAAAACTTCCAAAGCCTCGTATCTCAATACGCTCGCCAGTGGCAAGGTTATCAGACATTGCATCTAAAATCGCTTTTACTGATAGTTCAGCATCCTTCACTACTAATTGCGGGAAGCGCTCTGCAAGTAGCGTGATTAGTTCAGATTTAGTCATGCTTAATGTGCCTTTATCTTGTCACTAGTTAGCTTATTTCTTGCTGTCTAATTTTGCTTTTAATAAAGCACCGAGGTTGGTCGTACCTGCAGCTGCACCGTCATCTGGCACTTTTGAAGTAACATCTTTAGTTTTAGCAGATTTGGCTTTAGGTTTGGTTTCAGATTTATCTTCTGAAGCAGATGATGCGCCAGATGGATCAGCAGAAAGCTGTTTCACACCTAGTGAAATACGTTCTTTTTCCACATCAATAGCTAAGATAACAGCCTGTAACTCATCACCCTTTTTGAAGTTGCGAATGGCTTCTTCACCAGTTTGTGACCATGATAAATCTGACAGATGTACAAGACCATCAATACCGCCTGGCAAGCCAATAAATACGCCGAAATCAGTGATAGATTTGATTTGGCCAGCTACTTTATCGCCTTTAGCGTGTGTTGCTGAGAAATCATCCCATGGGTTTGCTTGACATTGTTTCATGCCTAATGAAAGGCGACGACGCGCTTCATCAATTTCAAGAATCATCACTTCTACTTCATCACCTAACTGAGCAAGTTTGCCTGGGTGAATATTTTTGTTAGTCCAATCCATTTCTGAAACGTGTACTAAACCTTCAATACCTGGCTCTATTTCAACAAACGCACCGTAATCAGTTAAGTTAGAAACTTTACCGAATAAACGAGTGCTTACTGGGTAGCGACGTGTTAGCGCAATCCATGGATCATCACCTAATTGTTTGATACCTAATGAAACGCGGTTTTTCTCTTGATCAAATTTCAAGATTTTAGCTTCAACTTCTTCACCTACAGTTAATACTTCTGATGGGTGTTTAACACGACGCCATGCTAAGTCAGTGATATGTAGTAAGCCATCAATGCCGCCTAAATCAACAAATGCGCCATAATCAGTAATATTTTTAACGATACCTTTCACTACTGAACCTTCAGCAAGTGAACCCATCAATGCTTCACGGTCTGCGCCAGCGCTGACTTCCATTACCGCGCGACGAGAAACTACGATGTTGTTACGTTTACGATCAATTTTAATGACTTTTAAATCACACTCTTTGTTTTCAAATGGGGTAGTGTCTTTTACTGGACGTACATCCACTAATGAACCAGGCAAGAATGCCATGATGCCGTTGACAGATACGCGTAAGCCGCCTTTAACTTTACCGCTAACAAAACCTTTAATGATACGACCTTCGTTCATCGCATCTTCTAGGTCTAGCCATGTTTCCATGCGCTTTGCTTTTTCACGTGAAAGCAATGTTGAACCAAAGCCATCTTCTAGCTTTTCAATTAATACTTTTACAAAGTCGCCCACTTTAACTTCGATTTCGCCTTGAGCGTTTTTGAATTCTTCAGCAGCGATAACGCTCTCTGATTTTAAACCAGCATTTACAATAACGTGGTCTTGGTCAACAGAAATAACCTCAGCGGTGATTACTTCACCAGAACGCATTTCTTGATGAATTAAACTTTCTTCAAAAAGCGCGGCAAAAGATTCCATTGAAGAAGATGAAGCAGTAGATTTAGATGTAGAAGCCATTAAATAAAATTACCTAAAAAATAATCCCACCTAGCAGTGGGTTGATTAAAAAACTGCGGATTAATGTAATGCGCAGACGAAAAAAATTCACTAAATTTCAAAGAATAGAATTATAACTAAAACATTGAAAAATAAAAGACTATTTAGATAATTTACGCTGAAAATTGTATAAAACGTTGATATTTTTGTAAAACAGAGGCAACTGCCTGTGAAATGGTTAAATTATCGGTTTCCAATAGGATGGCATCATCTGCCATAACGAGTGGTGCGCTGGCTCTATTTTGGTCTCTTTCATCACGTTCTAGCAAATCCTGCAAGATGTCATCATAGTTAGCTGCTTGTTTCTTATTGATTAGTTGTTGATAGCGGCGTGAGGCGCGAACCTCCGTTGAGGCTGTTAAGAATACTTTTAACGGTGCGTTGGGAAAAATAATGGTACCCATGTCACGTCCATCTGCCACTAGACCAGGTGCTTTGCAAAACGCATGTTGCATGTGAGTCAGTACGTCACGCAATGGCGCATGTACAGCAACCTGCGATGCGCCTTTGCCTATAGCTTCAGTGCGGATATCATTGGATATGTCTTCGTTATTCAGAAAAACTTGTTCATTCTCAAATGTGATATGTAGTCTTTTTGCACATTCAGCAACCGCTTGTGCATCTGACCATGCAATATTTTGTTGTTGTGTAGCAAGTGCCACTATGCGGTATAGAGCACCAGAATCTAAATAATGAAAACCTAGTTGTGCCGCTACTAACTGTGCGACTGTGCCTTTGCCGGATGCGGAAGGTCCGTCAATAGTGATGACGGGTATTGGGGGTTTCATTGAACAATTTTCCCAAAGCATGAAAAGTAATCGGGGAATGTTTTATTGACGCACTTCGGGTCATTAATAATAATAGGAACGCCAGCTAGACACACTAGTGAAAAGCACATCGCCATGCGATGGTCATCGTAGGTTTCAATTACGGCATTTGGCGTGAATGTGACTGGCGGCGTGATTTTAATGAAATCGGCACCTTCAACAACAGTGGCTCCTACTTTTCGTAATTCGATAGCCATTGCCGAGAGCCTGTCGGTTTCTTTTACGCGCCAGCTGGCAATATTTTTGAGTGTAGTCGTGCCGTCTGCAAATAAAGCCATCATTGCCAGTGTCATTGCCGCATCGGGAATATGGTTGCAGTCGAGGTCTATGGCTTTAATTTGAGAAGCCTTGTGCGCGGTAATATAATTTTCACCATATTCAATCTTGCCGCCCATCATTGTGAGCGCTTCAGCAAAGCGAACGTCACCTTGTATGCTGTGTTGTCCTATGCCATCGACGCAAACTTTGCCACCAATTACGCCTGCAGCCAAGAAATACGAAGCGCTAGAAGCGTCACCCTCGACATATATTTCATTAGGGCTAGTGTATTGACTGTTGGCTGCTATGTTAAACCTTTGCCAGCCATCACGCATAACCTTCACGCCAAACTTGGCCATTAGGTTAAGGGTGATTTCGATGTAGGGTTTAGAAATTAATTCGCCAATCACTTCAATGGTGGCTTGCTGTTTTGTGAGTGGTAGTGCCATCAGTAAAGCAGTTAAAAATTGACTGGAAACATCGCCACGTATTTGTATGGGTTTACTTAGGTCAGGATCTGCCGGTGAAATTTTTAGTGGAGGAAAGCCTTCATTACCTAAGTAATTAATGTTGGCACCAGCTTGATGTAACGCATTGATTAGATCGCCAATCGGCCGTTCGTGCATACGAGCCACGCCTGATAGTTGGTAATGGCCGTTTGAAAAAGCCAACGCAGCGGTGAGGGGCCTAAATGCAGTGCCGGCATTGCCGAGAAATAAATCAGCATTTTTGTTAGGAAAGTTAGCCCCACAGCCAGTGACACGCCATGCATTTTCGGCAAAGTTCTCTAATTTAACACCCAGTGTTTCTAAAGATTCCAACATGCGTGCAGTATCGTCGGACGCCAATAAATCACGAATTTCAGTTGTGCCGGTTGCCAGTGCCGCTAGCAATAAAGTGCGATTTGAAATACTTTTAGAGCCGGGTAAGGTCATGCGACCATCAGCGCGAATGGCGGGGAGAAGGGTGAGTTGTTCCATTTTATTTCTTTTAATTAATGATTCTGTCGGCTAAGTTTTTGATTCTGCCCAAGCGTTACGAGCAGTACTGGCGCGCTCAAATAATGCTTTTAGCCCATGTTCATCATCATTCTCAATTAATTTTTTTAGGGTAGATAATTCAGCTTGGTAGGCAGTTAGTTCATTTAACAGCGCACGTTTATTGGCTAGGCTAATGTCTCGCCACATTTCTGGATGGCTACCGGCAATGCGGGTAAAGTCTCTAAAGCCACTGGCGGCAAAGCTAAATAACTGTGCAGCATTTGGACGTAAAGCAATGTCGTCGACAAGTGCAAAAGCTAACAGGTGCGGCAAATGGCTCACTGCAGCAAAAATGCCATCATGAGTTTCAGCTGACATTTCACTGACCTTTGCACCGCAGGTCTTCCAAAACGAAGAAACGCTGGCAAGTGCCTGGATGTTGGTTTCAGGGGTAGGTGTTAAAACAACATTTTTACCGACAAATAAGTCAGCCATGGCTGCTGTAACCCCACTTTTTTCAGCGCCGGCAATGGGGTGGCCGCCCACAAATTGGCTAATTTGATCGCCCAAAATTTGTTTCGCGCAACGCAACACATCGTCTTTAGTGCTGCCCGCATCGGTAATCACCGTTTTCATATTTAAATGAGGCTTAATTGCTGACAGAATAGAAGTCGTCTGAGCGACTGGTGCTGCAATCAATACGATATCAGCATCTTGAAGCGCAATTGCAATGTCGCTGCACGCAACATCAATCACGCCTAGATTGAGCGCTGTTTGCAGGCTTTCATGGCTTCGGCCCATGCCTACAATTTGTATGCTGGGTGCTGCTTTTTTAAACGCCAAGGCAACAGAGCCGCCAATTAAGCCCACACCAAAAATAACAATTTTTTTCAATTCATAGCGCTCTATTTTTTTAACAAAGTCGATTGTAGCATCGTTAGAATTAACAAGCAGAAGACACCGGTGTTTTTTTACTGGTTTAAGTAGGGGCTGTTATTTTTGCCATTCACCAGCAATCAATTTTTCTAAGGGCTTATAATTTTCTTTATAGACCATTTTTCGACTGTCTTTTATCCAATAGCCTAGATAAAGGTAGGACATATTTAAAGATTTAGCCCATTCAATCTGCCAAAGCACGTTATAGGTGCCAAAGCTGGCTTTGGCATCACGTGTGTTATAAAAAGTATAAACCGCTGAAATGCCATCAAAAACAATATCAATCACACTGATCATCTTTAATTGATTGTTTTCTCTAAACTCAACCAACACACTTTCAACATTAGTTTGGCATAAAAAATTGCGATATTGCTCGGCATCGTCCTGCGCATCATTGTCTTGTTGATTGAATTGTTCATTGGTGTGTCTTGCTTTTTGATAGTCAGCGTAGAGCGCGTAATGCTCTTCATGAAATGCCACCGGTAGAATAGTGGTGGTGAGATTCTTATGCTGTTTGTAAGCACGTTTTTGACTGCGGCTAGCGTTGAAATCTCCCACAATAATTCTCACTGGAACGCATTCATGACAGTGTTCACAGTGAGGCCTGTAGGCAAATTTCCCACTACGCCGAAAGCCTTGCTGAATCAATCCGCTATAAACCTTGGCATCAATTAAATGTTGTGGTGAGGCAATTAAACTTTGTGCGAGTTTATTGGGTAAATAGCCGCAGTTATAGCCAGTAGTAACGTAAAACTGTAGTTTATGTAAGGGGGGTTCGCTCGCTAGCGTCATACTAAAACTCTATCAGTTTTAACAGTTGCTGCATGAATGCAGTGCGTGAGATTTCACGGCCACCAAAGTTCGTGAGTAATGATGTTTTCATTTGGCAATCTATCATCCCAATGCCTTGTTTTTGCAAATATGCGACTAGGTGCACAAATGCAACTTTAGAAGCATCAGTGGCATGGTGAAACATACTTTCACCATAAAACATATGACCAATACTTACGCCGTAGCAGCCACCAACCAATTGATTGTCTAGCCAAGCTTCAGCGCAGATCGCATGGCCAGATTCAAATAGAGTGCAGTATGAGTTAATCATCTCTGCGCTTATCCAGGTGCCGGGTTGATCGTGTCGCTTGGTATGACTACAAGCCGTCATTACCGCACGAAACGATGTGTTAAAACGAATTTCAAAAGAGTGTTTCTTGAGCGTTTTTTTGAGTGAAAGAGAGACTTTCAATTCATCTGGAAAAAGTACCATGCGTGGGTCTGGGCTCCACCACATGACAGGATCGCCTTCGCTAAACCATGGGAATATGCCGCGTTTGTAGGCGTTTAAAAGGCGTGTGGCAGACAGGTCACCCCCAATTGCTATCAATCCATTGGGCTCTGTTAAGGCGTTAGATAAAGGTGGGAATTCACAATCGCCATCTATGCTTGCGACTCGCCCATTAGGTAATTGATAGTAAGCGTCACTCATAAAAATTTTAGTAAATTTAAGGCAGTAGCCCTATAAGCTAGATAAGCTGGGTCGGCAAATTAAGATGGTATATAGCAACATATCACATAACGATTTAATAAAATCGATTTTTTTGATAATGATAAAACGTTACAAAATTACAGATTTTTATAGTAGATTGTTATACTTAAGTAGGTATTATGTATGAAATTACATTAAAAATTCCTGAAAATGTGATTTTTTAGAATATAATTTTTTGCAATAGATTGTTAAGTCGATTTTAAATTAAAGGGATGTATGAAAGACCTATTTCTAGGCCGCTTTAGTAGCCTGATGTTGGCCGGTTTGATTTCATTAAATTTTCCAAGTGTAGCTATTTCTGCTCCGCCTGATGCGGGTCAAATTTTACGCGATACCAAGCCAGTAAAGCCTTTATCGCCGATACGACAACCGGATCAAAACCTCATTCCTCAGCAAGAAAAACCTATTGCATCGCCTAGCCCTTTAGATGATGTTCGGGTCACGATTAGTCATTTTAGCTTTAGCGGAAATGCTGCTTTCTCTGAAGAGGCATTGCACGTCGCTGTGGTTGATGCTGAAAACAAGCCGCTGAATTTTGGTGAGCTCATGGCGGTGGTTGATAAGGTGGAAGCCGTTTATAAAAAAGCAGGATTTTTTCTAGCGCAAGCTTACTTACCACCGCAAAAAATTAAAGATGGAAC
>CANNEG010000035.1:0-15365 GCA_947503455.1 Betaproteobacteria bacterium | reverse complement strand
GCCTTGCTGTAATCAGGATCTTCCGCCATATCACGATACACTGAAGCCAGGTCAGATTCATTCAACATGCCGCGATAAACTGCTTTAAGCACTAACTCGCGTGACTTCCTGCGATTTTTACCTGTGTTTTTCTTAGCTATGTTTTTTGGGGCTACCGTTTTTTTACCCTCGCTTTTACTCGCAACTAAACTAGTCACTTGTGGCTTGGTATCTATTAATTCTTTAGCTGTCATTATAACGCTCGAATCAAATTAGCCATTTCAACAGCAACCTGTGCGGCTTCTGCACCTTTTACATGCATGCGAGCAATAGCTTGATCGTCATCTTCTGTAGTTAAAACTGCATTTGCAACAGGAATGCCTGTATTGAACTGTACTTCAGAAATACCACGTGCAGACTCATTTGAAACCACTTCAAAATGATAGGTTTCACCACGAATAATTGCACCCAAAGCAACCAGTGCATCAAATTTTTCGCTAATTGCCATATGTTGCAAAACTAATGGTGTTTCTAATGCGCCCGGCACAGTCACCACAGTAATTGCATCACTAGACACACCAAGTTTTAAAAGCTCAGCAGTACATGCACTTAGTAAACCATCGCCTATATCACTATTAAACCTAGATAGCACCACACCAATTTGCAGACCAGTCCCATCCAAGTTTTTCTCAATTTCTCTCACGTTTCATCCTTAATGACTAGCACTTATTCATATTGTGCGTATTTTACCGCATATTGGTCGCATACCTTAATGAAATAAGCCCCAAGCCTTTTGCACCGTACTCCAAATACCGTAGCTTATTGGAATTAAAACCAAAGCCCAGGCGATAACAACGAGTACTGGATGACTGGCAGATTGAGAATCACTAACACTTTTATCTACATTGGCTACCATTGATTTTTCATGCGCTAATTTACGTTCAGCTTCAAGCTCTGCATCCGTCATATAGTATTTTTCATCTACTGGTTTAACCAGTAAATTTGAAATAAACCCCACGACTAACAAGCCCGCCAACACCATAAAAATAGGTGCGTAAATTTGATCGAAGGGTATATTGGCCTCTAATCTAGTGTCATGCATATAATTCACTACAACCGGCCCTAAAATACCTGCAGTAGACCATGCTGTGAGCAAACGTCCATGAATTGCACCCACAAACTGAGTACCAAACATATCAGCCAAATAAGCAGGGATAGTGGCAAAACCGCCACCATACATAGAAGCAATCACACAAAAACTAGCCACAAATAAAGCCAGTGATTTAAACCCAGCCACATAAGTGGCAGTGCAATACATGATGGCGCCTAAAACAAAGAAAATATAGTAGGTGCGTTTGCGACCTAATTTATCCGACGAAGTAGCCCAGGCGAAACGACCGAAAATATTAAATAATGAAATTAACCCGACAAAACCCGCGCCTACAGCTGCCGCCGATGCAGTGAGTAATTCATCTTTTTTAATATCCGCAAAGCCAATGTCTGGCTGACCAATGAGTGCACCGCCAAACGTTTCCTGTAACATAGGTGCAGCGGCCCCAATGATGCCGATACCAGCCGACACATTCATACATAACACCAACCACAGCAACCAAAACTGAGGTGTTTTATGAGCATTTTTAAGATGCACATGCTTAGATGAAATCATCGCATTACTCTGTGTTACTGGCGGTGTCCAGTTCGCGGGTTTCCAACCTGTAGGAGGAACCCGATACCCTAAAGAGCCCCAAAGCATAAACACAAAATAAATGGCAGAAAGTGCAACAAACGTTTGCCAAACACCTATGCTTGTTGGTGTTGCAAAGTAAGCCATCAATTTAGTTGCAAGTGGCGAACCTATCATCGCACCACCACCAAAGCCCATAATCGCCATCCCTGTCGCCATGCCGCGGTGGTCAGGGAACCATTTAATAAGCGTTGAAACAGGTGAAATATAGCCCAGTCCTAAACCGATACCGCCAATCACTCCGCTTCCTAACCACATCAGCCATAATTGGTGGGCATATACGCCGTAAGCTGAAACAAGCAAACCGCCACACCACAACAACATTGAAACTAGGCCAGCCTTACGCGGCCCTTCACGCTCTAACCAACCACCCCATAGCGCTGCTGAACAGCCAAGTAAAACAAAAAATAAGGTAAACATCCAACCCAAATCAAACTGCGTCCAGTTACAATCTGTCGCAAACAAGGCTTTTGCGGTACCACTTAGTTTATCTGAAAATGTCGCCGCACCTGCTGCGCAGGCCTTAATTGGTGTACCATCTTCTCCCATCAGCACTTTACCCAATGGCTTCCAAAAGACACTAAATCCATAGGCCATACCAATAGACAAATGCACAGCCAAGGCAGCGGGTGGCACCAACCAGCGATTAAAATTAGCGTTTGCTGTAATGTGTTCTTTAGATAAAAAGTTTGCCATACCATCCTCTTTAATTAAGTATTAGTTTTATAAAAAACTATTATGTAACATAGTGTAACAAATAAAAAAAAATGGCAATTTACTTGTGAAAGCAATTAATATTTGTCATAAATATTTCACATTTAGGTCATAAACTAACTTCTTATGCAATATAGAACGCTACATAAGGAAAAATATGCCAGCCAATATACTAGTTGTTGAAGACGAACCGGCAATTCAAGAGTTACTATCACTCAATATCACTCAAGCTGGGCATAATGCAATACGTGCCTTAAGTGTAGAAATTGCGCAAAATTTGATGCGTGAAACCATTCCCGATTTAATCTTGTTAGATTGGATGCTACCAGGCATGAATGGCCTAGAATTTGCTCGTAAATTAAAATCCGACGCTCACACAAAATCTATTCCAATCATTATGCTTACCGCACGTGGTGATGAATACGATAAAGTGCGTGGTCTAGAAGTGGGTGCTGATGACTATGTCACTAAACCATTCAGTCCTCGCGAACTAAATGCCAGAATTAAAGCTGTACTTCGTCGTCGCGCACCTCAGATGACAGACGACCCTATAGAACTCAATGGCTTACGCTTAGATCCGACGACACATCGAGTGACTGGTAACCAAAAAACTATCGATTTAGGCCCTACTGAATTTAGACTGCTCCATTTCTTTATGACTAATGCAGAACGCGTACATACCCGTAGTCAATTATTAGACAAAGTATGGGGTGACCGCGTATTTGTTGAAGATCGCACGGTCGACGTACATATTCGGCGCTTACGCAATGCGCTGTCAATTTCTAGCCATGAAGATCTCATCCAGACAGTGCGTGGTGCTGGCTATAGATTTTCAAATAAGAGCGATTAACTTTTGATTGTTGTAAATTTACCGATAAATATCATCTAGATTTCTAATTCCTCGCTATAATCTAAGCACGTCAATTTATTGAAAATAATCTATTTGTGCTAGATATTCGTTTTAAAGCTGGCTTATTTATTTGCGCACTTATTGTCATCAGTCTTTTTTCATGGCTGATCAGCGGTGCTATCACAGCATTACTTATATTCTCGGCCTGCCTCTTAGTTTACATTCTCAACCATATTTTTTGGCTACACCAATTACAAGTTTGGTTTAAGAAACCTATCCTTAAAGAAATTCCTGAAGGATTTGGTTTGTGGGAAGATATCTTTACCATACTCTTAAAATATGAGCGCAATAACACATTCAACCAAACACAATTAAATTCAGCGCTTGAAAGATTCAATCTAGCCACCAGTGCTATGCCCGATGGCTTAGTGATACTAAGCGCTAGTAACGAAATTGAATGGTGTACACCCAATGCAGAATATCAACTTGGCCTCGATTTAATGACCGATAAAAACCTGCCTATTGTTAATTTAATTCGCAATAGCCAATTTATCGCCTATCTATATAACGAACAATATGACGAGCCATTTAAACTAAAATCATGGCGAAACCCTGATTTAGTCCTAGAAGTTCAGCTTATTCCATTTGCTAATAATCAAAAATTATTAATTAGTCATGACATGACGCAGTTAGAAAAAGTGGATGTAATGCGTCGCGATTTTATTGCCAATGTTTCACATGAATTACGCACTCCACTGACTGTGGTAGGTGGTTTTCTAGAAACACTAAGCGATATGGAAGGGGCTGTGCCAGAAAAATTAAGGCCTTATTTTGCTATGATGGAAGAGCAAACTATTAGAATGCGGCGCATTATTGAAGACCTACTGACATTATCTACCATAGAAAGTAATACTGAAGAGCCCGACAATACTGAAATCAACATGCCTAGCTTGTTAAAATCTGTACAGAACGATGCCATTGGCCTCAGCCAAAGTCTCAGTAAAACAAAACACAAGATCAATCTTGAAGTTGACTCTACACTTAACTTAAGTGGCTCAATAGACGAACTTCGTAGTGTATTTAGCAATTTAGTCAGCAATGCAATTCGTTACACCCCTACTGAGGATGCCAGCAAAAGCGGTGAGATATTAATTAGCTGGGCATTACAACATGGCGAACCTGTATTTTCTGTGCGAGACTCTGGTATAGGCATTGAACAACGACACATCGACAGACTCACTGAACGCTTTTATCGAGTGGATCGTAGTCGTAGTCGAGAAACTGGCGGGACAGGATTAGGGCTGTCTATCGTCAAACACATTCTCATTCGGCATCAGGCAAAGTTAGAAATTACCAGTGAATTAGGGGTAGGTAGCACATTTAGCGCAATATTCCCTAAAGCACGAATCGTGCGTCCAAAATGAATAATGCAGCTAAGAGGTACCTGATTTTACTTTTCACAAGCTGCAGTCTATTCGCTTGTGCACTCAATTCCCCAGTAGACCGTAAACCGATTCCAGAGCGCAGTGATAGAAGCTCAGGCAATCAATTTGCCAAAAGTGATTTTGATCGCATGGCTGATGTTGAAATATCAGAAAATATGCAGAGTTTGCGTAATTTAATGATCAAACTCTATAAGCGAAACCCGCACGAACTAGCAAAAAGCACGGCTGATAATGCAGAAAAAATGGCGACATGGGTCATTGATGGCCAGCAACAACACCATTCCTTATTCAAGGAAATTGACAATAAACAAGGTATTGAGGCTATTTTCTTGTCGTTTAAACCTGAATATACAGGAGACCGTGTATTACCTTTTATTGTAGGGCTACAAACCATGCTACTGCAGGCACATGGCAATAAAACGGATTTTTACTTAACAGATACAATAGACCCACAACATCTCTATAACGTCGCCAGGAACATTGAAATAGCCGCATGGAAACTATCAAATGCAAGAGATGAAACAGGCAAGCTCTATTTGTTAAGTAATGAAATTAACGATACTGATAAAAATTTATCTTTTGAACGAGAGTTTGGAAAAATGATAGGCCGCACTGACTTATATGCGATTGCGCTAGCAGAAAAGTCAGAACGGCTTATTGTGCGAGTCATGCAGAACTTGGCAACCGCTATATTCTTACCTTTTATGCCCTAGTCCTCGCTACAGCAACACTTTCTCAATGCCACCCTGATTCACTTTCTCTACATATTCTTGCATCCAATTATCTCCAAGAATATGCTTCGCCATCTCTACCACAATATAACCAGCCTCAATCCCAGTATCTTCACCGTACCGAGATAACCCCTGTAAACAGCTTGGACATGAAGTAAGAATTTTCACTTTTTCCTCTGGCGCACCTACCGTTAAACCCAACTTGCCCATGCCTTTTTCGAGCTCTTCTTGCTTGCGCATTTTGACTTGCGTAGCAATATCTGGACGCGCCACCGCAAAAGTACCGCTCTCTCCACAGCAACGATCATTAAGTTGCACCTCTTGCCCCATAAGCTTATTAGTCACTTCTAGTGGCTTGTAAGTCTTCATCGGTGTATGACATGGGTCGTGATACATATATTTAGTGCCCGTAACGCCCTTTAACTTCATATCTTTTTCCATTAGATATTCATGAATATCTAATAGCCTGCAACCTGGAAATATCTTATCAAACTGATATTTTTGCAACTGATCCATACAAGTACCGCAAGACACAATCACGGTCTTAATGTCGAGGTAATTAAGTGTATTGGCTACACGATGAAACAATACACGGTTTTCTGTGGTAATCACCTGACCTTTATCATGATTGCCACTCGCAGTTTGCGGATATCCACAACACAGATAGCCTGGTGGTAATATCGTAATAGCACCCACTTCATACAACATAGCTTGTGTGGCCAATCCGACATTTGAGAACAATCGCTCAGAACCACAACCAGGGAAATAAAACACTGCTTCAGAATCTTCTGTTACTTTTTGTGGGTTACGGATAACAGGGATCATACTGTCATCTTCTATCCCTAATAACGCACGCGAAGTTTTAGTCGGCATTTTTTTAGGCATGGGCCGATTAATAAAATGAATGATCTGTGCTTTAATTTCCGGCTTGCCCACTGTCGCTGGCGGTCTAATTTTATCTTTTAATAGATGAAACTTTTTAGCTAGCATATGCGCAAAATTTTGTGCTCTATAGCCAATAGTCACCATTAAAGTGTGCATCATCTTAATGGTAGCTGGGTCTTTAGCATTTAAAAACGCCATGCCCACTGCTGTACCTGGGTTGAATTGCTTTTTACCCTGCTCACGCAAAAAGTTACGCATAGCAACAGAAACATCGCCAAAATCAATATCAACAGGACACGGGTTTAGACATTTGTGGCACACCGTACAGTGGTCTGCCACATCGTTAAACTCATCAAAGTGCTTCAGTGAAATACCGCGCCGCGTTTGCTCTTCGTACAAAAAAGCTTCAATCAGCAATGACGTCCCTAAGATTTTATTGCGCGGGCTATACAACAAATTTGCCCGTGGCACATGTGTTGTACATACTGGCTTACATTTACCACAACGCAAACAATCACTAATTGAGTCTGCAATCTCACCAATGGCAGATTGCTCCATAATGATAGATTCTTGCTCAAGTAGGCCAAAGCTCGGAGTGTAAGCATTTTCTAGACCTGACCCTGCCAGTAGCTTACCTTTATTAAAGTGGCCGTTTGGATCTACTTTATTTTTATATTTTGTAAATGCCTCAATCGTAGCATCTTCCAAAAACTCCATTTTTGTAATGCCAATACCATGCTCACCAGAAATGACACCATTTAAGCTTTTAGCTAACGCCATGACTCGCGCAACCGCATCGTGCGCGGCATGCATCATCTCATAATCATCGGAATTAACCGGAATATTGGTGTGTACATTGCCGTCACCCGCATGCATATGCAATGCAATAAATACGCGAGACTTTAAAACGCTCTTATGAATTTCATCGCAACGATTTAATATTTTTTGATATACACGCCCAGCAAAAATATCCTCCATGGGTCGCAGCAGTTCTCGCTTCCAAGAAATGCGTAAATCATAAGATTGCACAGCATGGAATACGCTTTCATATTGAGTGAGTGACTCACCCAGCGGGCCTAGCACACTCACAGGCTCATCCAACGTATTCAAAATCATGCGCCAGTGCGCACGCAAATCACGCAACAACTGCAAGGCAATCACTTGTTTTGATTGCACCATTTGTACATCCGCATTGCCGTCTTCATCTGCCTGCAATGGCAACTCACTCTTCATAAAGACTTCAAGAGCATCTAAAAGCTGCAGTTTATTGTTAATTGATAGCTCAATATTAATGCGTTCGATACCATCAGAGTAATCGCCCAATCGTGGCAATGGAATCACTACGTCCTCATTAATTTTGAAGGCATTGGTATGCTTAGCAATGGCGGCAGTACGAGCACGATCTAACCAGAATTTCTTACGCGCTTCTGCCGACACTGCAACAAACCCTTCGCCATTACGCGCGTTACATAAACGCACGATGTGTGACGCAGCTTCACCCACTGCATTTTCATCATCAGAGGCAATGTCAGCAATCAATACCATTTTAGGGCGTTGTTGACGAGCAGCTTTAGTGGCGTAACCTACTGCTTTAATGTAGCGCTCATCCATATGCTCCAACCCAGCCATCAATACTAGGGGGTCTTTTTTTGCAGTGGCATCTAAATAATCTTTAATCTCTACGATAGCCGGCACAGCATTTGATACATGACCAAAAAACTCTAGTGCAATGGTCCGCACATGTTTAGGCATGCGATGCAAAATAAAAGTAGCGCTGGTAATTAGCCCATCGCAGCCCTCTTTCTGTATCCCTGGTAAACCAGACAAGAACTTATCAGTAACATCTTTTCCCAAACCTACTTTACGAAAGCTAGGGCCCGCAATTTCTAAAATCTCAGGTTCTCCCAGCAGCGTTTTCATATCCTCTGCGAAGCGACTCACTTTGAAGCGCGCAACTGCAATGTCATGAATCTTACCTAGGTTGTGATCTAAGCGCTCCACCTCAAGCCATTCTGCATCTGGTGTCACCATGCGCCATGAGGCTAGGTTATCTAAGGCCGTACCCCATAGCACGGCTTTTTTACCACCCGCATTCATAGAAACGTTACCGCCAATACAGCTGGCATCAGCACTTGTCGGGTCGCAGGCAAATTCTAAACCTGCATCACTTGCAGCTTCCATCGCACGGCGTGTTACCACCCCTGCTCCACACTCGATAGTGGCTACTTGCCTTAAAACACCAGGCAAGGTGCGCATTTGTACGCCAGTATGTTGATCTAACTTTTCTGTATTGATAACGGCTGACATCGGCGTGAGCGGAATCGCTCCACCGGTATACCCGGTGCCTCCACCACGAGGAATAACTGTGAGACCCAACTCAATACAGGCGCGAACCAAAGCCGCAATTTCTTTTTCAGTATCCGGATTTAGTACGACAAAGGGATATTCAACACGCCAGTCAGTCGCATCGGTAACGTGAGAAACTCTTGCTAAGCCATCAAACTGCACATTATCTTTACGGGTGATTTTAGTGAGTTTATTCAATGCTTTTTTTCGCAAATCATAAGTTTTGCGAAAATCTTCTGCGAATTTCTCTACCGCTTTTTGCGCGGCAAGCACCATTTTTTGGACTTTTGCATTAGCTTTACCACCTGCATTACGCTCATCAATCGCTGCAATACGATGTTGCAAAGCGTCAATTAAAGCTTTACGACGCTTTGGATTTTCTAGTAAGTCATCTTGTAAGTATGGATTGCGTGAGACTACCCATAGATCGCCCAGCACCTCAAACAGCATACGTGCACTACGACCTGTCTTACGCTGGCTACGCAATTCATTTAAAGTATTCCAAATATCTTCCCCTAGAAACCTAATGACAATTTCACGGTCTGAAAATGAGGTGTAGTTATATGGAATTTCACGCAAGCGCTTAGTAGGTTGCGGTTCGGCGTTTTGAATATTGCTAGGTAAAGGTGCGTTCATTGGCTTTTAGATAAATAGCTTTGCTATTAAAAATTTGATTATAACATGGTGAATCACTGCAAATAAGCGTATCCATTTCATGGTTATTAACAATACTCTTGAACTAAATAATACATAGGTAGATTCAATCTATCTTTAAGAAAAATAAGTTAGACTAGGTCTATGAACACATTGTTAAAAAAAATATTGTTAGCCATTTTTATCACGGCTTTGCTGAGTCTTGCAGTCTCACAATGGGCGCCTAATACAAGCGCGCCTGATGTCACTTTTACTACCATTGAAGGTAAAAAAATAACCATGGCCAGCTTAAAGGGCAAGGTGGTGCTGGTAAATTTTTGGGCGACTAATTGCTTAAGTTGCATTAGGGAAATGCCTGCGTTAAGCGATATATACAGGCGATACCATCCCAGAGGCCTAGAAGTGATTGCTGTCGCCATGCCTGACGATCCGCCTGCGCAAGTATTAAATTATGTAAGGCATCAAAAACTCCCCTTCCCCGTGATGCATGATGGTTTTGCAGAAATGACAAAAGAATTTGGTCATGTTGATTTAACGCCCACAACATTTATTTTTGATAAGCACGGTCAGCATTTACAACGTACAATTGGCACATTAGATTTTGTTAAATTAGATCAATTGCTAAACACTAAATTAGCCAATATGGAGGCAGTAAAATAATGTTGTGGGTTAAATCGTTTCATATTATTTTTGTGACTAGCTGGTTTGCTGGCTTATTTTATTTACCCAGATTGTTAGTCAATCACGCCATGGTAACTGACACTGCCACCTCTGACAGACTAAAACTAATGGAACAAAAGCTGTATCGGTTTATGTTACCACTCGCTATATTGGCGATTGTATCTGGACTCTGGCTATGGTTTGGCTATGGCATTTCTGGTCGCTGGATGCACCCAAAACTAACACTGGTCGCGGTGCTAATTGGCTACCATCTTTATTGCGGTAAACTGATCAATGACTTTAAGCAAGATAAAAACCAGCGTAGTCATGTATGGTATCGCTGGTTTAATGAGTTGCCGGTGGTGGTGCTGACTATTGTTGTCATATTAGTTGTTGTTAAGCCTTTTTAATCAATTACCTAGCTAATATTCATTTAATGGATATTTTTAAATCTCAGTGGCTTATTAAAATGCTGGAGAAATCCAGCAACACGCCACAAGGCCGCATACTCAGCCTATTTGATATTTTGGATGATTGGTTAACTGCGCCTAGCATTCACGTGAAAATTACGCCTGATACCACGCACAACCAGCAACTGATTAGCTACTGTACCGAGCAAGCACTTGCAGTAGGCGCAAGCCACCCAAGTATGCTAGCAGAGCATATTGTGTTTATTGCACTTAACGCCGCCCAGCAAGAAATTAACAATCCAGGAAGTAGAAGTTTAGGTCATGCAAAAAAAGCGGTGAATGCACTTATTTTGGCGCAAACTCAAAAAGAATGGCCACTGTTAAAAACTGTTAATACTAAATCTTCTGTTTATGGTATTGCGGCAAGTTTAGTTTTACTGATTGGCATTGGCGTTATGGTGTTACCAAGCTTAATAGAAAACAATTCTCTATTTAGATCACAGGCTATTACCAGTAAGAATGATGATGCAAAATCTGCATTACTCAATAATACAAACTTGAGCGCGCAAGATGCATCTATTATGTATGCCAAGTATGAACAAATGCGAAATGGCACTTGCCAATTTCCAGAAGCACTACAAATTCCAGACAAAGATAAAGCGATATATTTAGAGAATGTAGTGGGTGGAAAGCTTCCTACCAACTTAAATGATCTGGCCATTGCGAATATATATCTAGAAAAAGTTCGCTGTAATTTCACGCCTATGCTAATGGCCCACTCCACAAGTTAACCAAAAATAAAGATTGCAAGCTTGATATACAGATTAGTATAATAAAACCATGTCTATACTACGCGAAAAAATACTGGCAACTGCCACGACTTTGTTTCAAACACAAGGCATTAACTCGACCGGCGTCGACACCATTGTTGAGGTGGCAGGCACCACAAAAATGACGCTCTACAAATACTTCCGTAGTAAAGAATTGTTGATTCTTGAAGTGCTCACTCATAGTCATCAAGATTTTCAAAAATGGCTAAATGATAAACTCAATAGCCAGGCCAAAAAACCCAGCGACAAAATACAAAAGCTTTTTGACTTTATTGAAGAATGGGTCACCTCTCCCAACTTTATTGGCATGGGCTTTATTAAAGCATCTGCAGAGTTCCCCAATGAAGATAATCCAGTGCATCAATTATCGTCTGAGCAGTCGCGACAATTTAGACAATATATTAGTAGCTTAGCAAGTGAAGCTAACGTCCAAGATGCGGATGGCTTAGCGCTACAACTTTCACTATTATTTGAAGGCGCAGTGCAGGCAGAGCAAATGAAGCGCGGCTCTGGCGCCATGACTTATGCAAAAAAAGCCGCCAAAATATTGATTGATGGCGCACCCAGCAAATAGATAACGACCAACACCTGCATCTAAGTTACTTGCCTGCTATAGGCAAAAAATAAGATAATGCTGTTTTAATATCCAACCTACCCCCATGCATACTCTTATTTGTGGCTCACTCGCCTTCGACACCATTATGGTGTTTCAAGATCAATTCAAAAATCATATTCTGCCAGATAAAATTCACGCGCTCAGTGTGGCATTTTATGTGCCAGAAATGCGTCGTGAGTTTGGCGGAACTGCTGGCAATATTGCTTACAATTTGCAATTACTTGAAGGCAATCCATTGATTATGGCCACCGTGGGTGAAGATTTTTCTACCTACTCAAAGTGGATTGAACATAACAATCTGAATGCAAGTCATATCAAAACCATCCCCAACAGCTTTACTGCACAAGCATTTATCACAACTGATATTGATGATAATCAAATTACCGCCTTCCACCCTGGCGCAATGACAGCGGCACATCAAAACAGTGTAAACGATGCAGAGAATGTGACGTTGGCGATTATTGCACCTGATGGTCGTGATGGCATGTTTCAACATGCACGCGAGTGTTTTGATGCGGGCATTCCATTTCTGTTTGATCCTGGCCAAGGCCTCCCAATGTTTAATGGTGAAGAGCTATTACAATTCATTGAAATAGCTGATTACTTAGCCGTGAATGACTATGAATCACAAATTATTCAAGATAAAACTGGCTTATCGTTAGACCAGCTAGCACTGAAAGTAAAAGCGCTCATCGTTACGCTTGGTGGCTCAGGTTCACAAATTTATGCCGATGGTCAACGCTTTGATATTCCTTGCGTTAAAGCCATGAGTATTGTTGACCCCACTGGCTGTGGTGATGCCTACCGTGCGGGCTTACTTTATGGTATTGCAAGAGGTTGGGATTGGCCAACTTGCGGAAGATTAGCATCAACCATGGGAGCGATTAAAATTGAAAGTCGTGGTGGCCAAAACCACAAACCGACGCGCGCTGAGATAGAAGCCATTTACACTCAAGCGCTGGTCGATGAAACCAAATTAGACGGCATTTAAGCCTCAATTAAAAACACTACTATTAAAGGATGTTAAAATGAAAGCGACACAATTATTAGCGATAGCTTTACTAAGTTTACTTCTAGGCGCCTGTGCTAGCTCTAACTCTGGAGCGGTTTATAGTCGTGATGAAGCACGTAAAGTACAACACGTTAGAACAGGTGTAGTAGAAAGTGTACGCCAAGTAAAACTTGAAGGGACTAAAACACCGATAGGTACCGCTGCAGGCGCTGCAGTGGGCGGGGTTGCGGGTAGCTCACTTGGTAAAGGTGACGGTAATATCGTTGGGGCCGTTATAGGTGCTGTAGTGGGTGGTCTAGCAGGCTCAGCCCTTGAAGAAGGCTTAACACGCAAAGACGCATTAGAAATCACCGTAAAAATTGATGGTGGTGCTTTAGTTGCCATCGTACAAGAAGCTGATGAGCAATTTAAAGCGGGCGATAAAGTTCGTTTAATTGAAACTGGCGGCACAACTCGCGTCTCTCATTAAAAAAATTTTGTAGCAATTACTGCTAGACCATTTACCCCCCAGCGCGTCTACTACTGACAATACTGGGGGTGCTTTTAAATTTCAGCCTGATGTAAAAATCTTGTCAATAAACAGTCATATTTCTGTCACCATAATTTAATGTTGGATCATTAAAGTCTCCTTAACTTATAAGGAGACATTCAATGTTAAGCAAAAAGCTTCTATCAACAACTAATACGACTGAACATGGCCGTAAGCACGTTGACCTATCAGTTCCAGACCAAAGGCGCCTTAGCATTAGTCTGGCACGCACCCAAGTTGAAATTGAAGAAGCGCAACGCTTACGCTACAAAGTATTTGCTGAAGAGATGGGTGCGCAACTTTTAGGCACCGGCGGCTTAGATGTTGACGGATTTGACAAATATTGCGATCACCTGATTGTACGTGATAGCGATACCAATCAAGTGATAGGCACCTACCGAATTTTAAGCCCATCAAGCGCCAATGAAGCCGGTGGTTACTACTCTGCAGGGGAGTTTGATTTAAGCCGGTTAGCACACCTGTTTGATCGCACTGTAGAAGTTGGCCGTGCTTGTGTACACCAAAATTATCGTAATGGCGGCACGATTACAATGCTTTGGGCTGGGCTAGCTAAATACATGAAAATTCATAATTACGAATATATGATAGGTTGTGGCAGTGTGAGCATGTCTGACGGTGGTCACGCGGCAGCAAGTTTGTATAGAAGATTAGAAGATGATTATTTATCCCCCCTTGAATATCGGGTTTTTCCACGCAATCCATTACTTAACGACTCATTACGCACCGACATGCAAGTGGCCTGCCCGCCTTTAATTAAGGGTTATTTACGTCTTGGTGCTTATATTTGTGGTGAACCTGCATGGGATCCCTATTTCAACACAGCCGATATGCTGGTAATGTTACCGTTATCTAGAATCAACCCCAGATACACTGCGCACTTTTTTAAATAAGTAGATTATTTTTGAGAGCTTGCGCTGTACCGACGGACACTTTGCCATTATTTGAAAATAATAATATACGTACGAACAAAGCCACGCGCTACTTTAGAATTAGTCGCGTGGCTACGCATACCCTAATTGGTTTGTTTGTCGTAACTTTAATATTTCCTGCGGGCAATAAGCATTTAAAATTAGGCCTGATTAAGTGGTGGTGTAAGCATTTGCTGAGTATTTTTAACGTCAGCGTAATTACCTTGGGCAATAGCCCACCATCATATAAAACAGCCAGCAACAACATGATTATCGCCAACCATATTTCTTGGGTGGATATTCATGCCATTAACAGTATTTTACCGCTCACCTTTCTCGCAAAATCAGACATTAAAAGTTGGCCCGTGTTTGGTTACCTAGTCAGCAAAGGTAATGTGCTATTTATAGAGCGCGGCAAACGACATCATGCAACACGCATTGTCGACATCACTACGCGCAATTTAAAAGCGGGTGATAATCTGTGCCTTTTTCCAGAAGGAACTACCACTGACGGTACTGTCATCATGCCATTCAAAGGCAGTGTGATTCAGTCTGCCATAGACGCACAATCGACCATTTGGCCTGTTGCCATTCGCTATCCGCGTGCAGATGGCAGCATTAATACCGAAGTGGCTTATGCAGGCGATACAACGATGGCACAGTCAATACAACAACTGCTATTACAAAAAAATCCTGTCATTGAACTGCATTTTATGACGCCAATTTTTACGGCTGAATTAGCCGATCAAGACAAAAATCGCCGCGACTTAACGCTGCACATTCAATCGCTCATTACTAAAAAATTAGCTCTTTAATTTGATGGGATTATCAAATGGGTGCGATTGCACTTGGATAATTTCTTTTGTCTGTAGGTTCATCGCTGTTAGCTGCCCTCCCCACAAGCAACCCGTATCAAGCGCATAGACATTGGATCGTTGTTGCAGACCCAATGCAGACCAATGGCCAAAAATCACCTGCACATCTTGTGTGGCACGATTGGGTAAATCAAACCAAGGGATAAAATCTTGAGG
>CANNEG010000034.1:0-15826 GCA_947503455.1 Betaproteobacteria bacterium | reverse complement strand
GATTGCAATAGAAGAAGGTGCGACAATTGTGCGAATAGGCTCAGCTTTGTTTGGTGCCAGAAAATAGACATTTAATATCAATTGACTCAATAGGATAATGCCAGCGTATGAATAATAAAATGAATATCAGTTTTATTGGCGGCGGCAATATGGCACGCGCGATTATCGGTGGGCTGAAAAATAATGATTTTGACATGTCAGCCATTACCGCCATTGATCCTGATGTAAAAAAACGCGAGCAATTAGCCGCGGAATTTAATGTACAAGTAAGTGACAGTTATGTCGAAAATGACAACATCAACAAGCGTAGTCATGTCATCGTGTTAGCAGTAAAGCCTCAACAAATGCGAGAAGTATGTGAGCAATTAAGCAAAAAAATAAGCTCGCAACTGATTATTTCAATTGCCGCGGGTATAAGAACTGCTGACATTTCTCGCTGGTTAGACAATTATCCCTCTGTCGTACGCGTGATGCCTAACACCCCAGCGCAGATTCAGGCGGGCGTTTCAGCCCTGTTTGCAATGCCTAATGTTAACCAACTGCAGCAAGATAGGGCCTCAACAATTCTAGGTGCTGTTGGCACCACCCTTTGGCTAGATGATGAAGCGAAAATGGATGCTGTAACCGCAATCTCTGGCAGCGGGCCAGCTTATGTATTTTATTTAATTGAGGCATTGCAAGATGCTGCAATTAGCCTTGGTATGACTGCCGAGGAATCAAGCATGTTAGCGGTTCAAACCTTTGCAGGGGCTAGTTTACTTGCCAGTCAAAGTAGCGCTGATATTAAAACATTGAGAGCACAGGTAACATCAAGAGGCGGCACCACGGAGCAAGGCATTCTTGCATTAGAAACTGCTAATATCAAAAAAATTATTCTAGCTGCCGCCCAAGCTGCTGCAGATAAATCAAAATCATTAGGTGACGATCTTGCTCAATAACGCTGTTTTATTTTTGCTGCAAACGGCACTAGGCCTCTTAACCCTATTATTTTTGTTACGCTTTTATTTTCAGCTCACAAAAGTCTCTTTCCAAAATCAGGCCGCACAAGTGATTGTGAGCCTGACTAACTTTGCGGTAAAACCCACACGTCGCTTAATGGTCACCCTAAGAAACTTAGGTATTGCCAAATTGGATATTTCTACATTTTTGCTGGCCTATATCACGCAACTACTACTGACTGTACTAACCTTATGGCTGAAAGACTTTCCATTATTGATTGCGGGTAATGGTATCTGGCTAACCATACTAAGCGTTGCACTCATTGGTGTTATCAGCATGAGCATCACTATTTTTCTATATGCCGTGCTGATACAAGCCATTTTAAGCTGGGTCAATCCTCACACGCCAATTGCGCCAATATTAAACAATTTAACCCATCCAATCTTATATTTTCTGCGAAGATTTATTCCACCAGCAGGCAATGTAGATTTAAGTCCGCTTATATTCATAATTGCGGCACAGTTATTGCTCGTCACCATATTGATCCCATTAGAAAATAGCTTACTCGCTATATTATAAGTTAACTATAAATCCAATATATGTGCCCTAAGAATACGTCCAACACGGCTATTGAGCAAAAACTTACCCATTCCAGCCTAAGCACAAAAATTACTGAATATAGTGAATGGCGTGAAACCCTTATTACAACAATAAATGAATATATCGACTGGCTTGGTCAAACAGATTCGTTGAATGCAACGCAAGAATTAAGGCTTTATGACATTAAAGAGATTATAAAAAAAGATCAGTTAGTCATGGCTTTTTTGGCAGAATTCTCAAGAGGAAAAACTGAAACTATCAATGCCCTATTTTTCCCAGATTTTAATCAACGCCTTCTGCCAAGTTCACCCGGGCGTACTACAATGTGCCCAACAGAAATATTTTGGGATGCCACTGAAGAAGCTTGCATTAAGCTACTGCCTATTGAAACCAGAAAAACTGACAATACGCTTACTTACTTAAAAAGCACACCAGACATTTGGCATAAAATTCGATTAGATATTACATCGCCAGATGCAATGCAGGAAACGCTAAGAACCTTAATACAAAAAAGAGAAGTTAATCTAGAAACTGCTAAATCTCTTGGTTTTTGGAATGAGGATGATCCTAGCATGCGTCGCTTACTTGCTGAAAAAGGTACAGTTGAAATACCCGTGTGGCGCCATGCGCTCATCAACTATCCACACCCCTTACTCAAAAATGGCTTGGTTGTCATTGACACTCCAGGCCTCAATACTATGGGCGCTGAACCTGAGCTAACACTGAACATTATCCCTAATGCGCAGGCCGTATTATTTCTAGCGGCAACAGACACTGGCATCACAAAGTCTGATATGCAAATATGGACGGAATATGTGCAAAAAAGTGCCACCCATAAGCTAGTTATTCTCAATAAAATTGATATCCTCTGGGATGGACTTGAAACCGAAGATGAGGTTAACGCGCTAATTGAAAAACAAATTCAAAATACAGCGCATGAATTAGATATAGATGCTCATAATATTTTTGCCATATCGGCGCAAAAAGCTTTGGTAGCTAAAATCAGAAAAGATGCAACATTACTTAAACGAAGTAATATTGGCTCACTTGAAGACGCGCTGGCAAATCAACTCATTGAGTCTAAGCATGAAGTGCTTGGCAGAAGTGTGGTGACTGAATGCTCAAATATGATTCGGTCATCACGCAAAATAGCGCTTATGCGCGTCAATCAAAACAAAAGTCAGCTCACTGAATTAAAAGAAATCCAAAACCAAAATCGTGAAGCTTCCAAAGACATTCTAGCGAACGTGGTCGCTGAACGTAAACGCTACGAATCATCGGTGCTGACTTTTAATCAAGGCAATGAAAAAATTAAACGGCTAAGTGAAAAACTCTTACGCCACCTAAGTCTTGATTACCTAAACACAACACTTGAGCAAACAAAACAAGACATGGGTGACAGTTGGACAACCATAAACTTGAACAAAAGTATGCGTAAACTTACTAAATTAGCCATTAATCTTGCTGAAGAAGTAACAGTCGAAGCAACTACAATCAAAAAACATGCCGATGACTTATATCAGCTATTTTGCAGCAAACATGGTTTTGAAAAAACTCAAGCCATTAGTCTTAATTTAGATAGCTTTATACAAGACATTCAATCTTTAGAAAAAATCACCCATGACTTCTGTACTGACCCCGTCAACATGCTAACGGAAAAGCATTTTTTAATTCGTAGATTTTACTTAGGCCTTGTCACACAAATTCAAGCGTTATTTGAACAAGCACAGGTTAATTGCACGATTTGGTTAAACGTCGTTATTGGTGAGCTTAAAACACAAATTAATGTGCATAAAAAAGCACTTGATAAACGTGCGGAAACCTTGATGGAATCAGATAACAATGCCGACAATCTTATTAAAAATCTCGAAGCAACAGAAAATGAATTCGCCAAACTCATGCAGCAATCTAATCAAATCGATGCCATATTGCTAAAGCTCATGCGTTGCGCAAAATTCAACATAGCACCGCCTTCATTTCAATAAAACTGCAATTTAGCTACATCAGAATAATATCAAATGACTCTTGGCTGTAATGAGGTTCAGCCTGTAGAGAAATTTGTTTCCCTATAAAATCAGATAAGTTAGCTAAACTTTGTGACTCTTCATCTAACAGCATATCAATCACTTTTGAAGCAGCTAACACCCGAAGCTCTCTCGAATTAAACTGACGAGCCTCTCGTAATAATTCACGCAAAATCTCATAACACACTGTTTGAGCCGTTTTCTGCTCTCCCCGCCCCTTACATGTGTTGCAAGTCTCACAAAGTACATGCGCCAAACTCTCCCGCGTGCGTTTTCTGGTCATTTCTACCAAGCCCAGTGGCGTAAAACCATTGACCCCTGTGCGTGCACGATCACGAGCAACTGCTTTTTGCAATTCATCTAATACGGCTTCACGTTGCGTATCTTCATCCATGTCAATAAAGTCAATGATGATGATGCCGCCTAAATTTCTCAATCGTAACTGACGAGCAATAGACTGAGCCGCTTCCAAATTAGTTTTGAAAATAGTGTCTGATAGATTTTTACCACTGACAAAACTGCCGGTATTCACATCTACAGTAGTTAACGCTTCGGTTTGATCAAAAATCAGATATCCCCCAGACTTAAGTTCCACCTTACGTGACATCGCTTTTTCAATTTCTTGCTCGATGTTGTATAAATCAAATAGCGGTCGTTCGCCTTGATAATGTACGAGCTTATCCAACGCCGTAATTGCATATAAATTAGCGAAATCCACCAGCTTTTGGTAAGTTTCGCTAGAGTCAACACGTACCATTTCAGTCTCATCACACAATACATCACGCAAGACACGCATAGGTAAATTCAAATCTTGAAAAATCAATGTGCGCTCAGGTACTGTAGTGCTTTTTGAACGAATATGCGCCCAAGTCTTAGTTAAATAATCTATGTCTGCCAGCAACTCATCATCTGTCGCGGCTTCGGACATAGTTCTTATAATATAACCACCCACACGGTCTTCTGGTAGCAATCCAATCAACCGGGCTCTTAACTGTTCACGCTCAGACTCATCCTCAATACGCTGAGATACGCCAATATGCTCTTGTTGTGGTAAATAGACTAAAAAGCGCCCTGCTATACTGATTTGCGTCGTTAGTCGGGCACCTTTAGTACCAATCGGCTCCTTAATAACCTGCACCATGAGTGATTGGCCTTCATGTAACACCGATTGAATCGGTAATTGTGTTTCAGATTGCCCGCATTCAAAAATATCACCTGCATGCAAAAAAGCAGCGCGCTGTAAGCCCATTTCAATAAAAGCTGATTGCATCCCAGGCAAAACACGGCAGACAACACCGCGATATACGTTGCCAACCAACCCTAGTGAGGAACTGCGTTCAATCTGCAATTCTTGCACCACACCATTCTCCATCATGGCAATTCTTGTTTCTTGTGGCGTTACGTTAATTAATATTTCTTCACTCAATTTACATTCTCTTTTAACTTTAATTTAATCTATATATTAATTGTATTGCAATTCTATACAGCTAGAAAATGCCAATTCCCTGAGCTCTCAACAAACTAGCTGTTTCATATAAGGGCAAACCCATCACACCAGAGTAACTGCCCTCTACACGTTTAATCCATGCACCAGCTTCACCTTGAATACCGTAACTGCCCGCTTTATCGCGATGCTCTCCAGTCTTAATGTAGGCGTCAATTTGAGCTTCCGAGAGTACCATCATCTCTACCATCGTTGTGGACAGTAGCACCTCAATCTTATTATTAAAGGCCAACGCTACCGCGGTATGCACCTGATGCACACTACCTGAAAGCGCACGTAACATGCGTCGCGCATCATGATCATGCTCCGGCTTACCTAACACTAAGTCTGCTAACACAACAGTGGTATCGGCCGCCAAAACAGGCCGTAACCGCTGCTCTACATTTAACCTTAACAAGCAAGCTTCTGCTTTTTGCTGCGCAAGCCTTCTGACATAGTTTTCTGCAGATTCATTGATGTGTTGTGATTCGTCAATATCTGCGGGCAAAGTCTCGCACGACACTCCTATCTGCTTTAATAATTCAACGCGTCGCGGGCTTCGTGAGGCTAGATAAATGATACTGAGGCTGTCAATTTTTTTGTTCAATTTAGTCTTAATCTTGCGCATGGCTTTAATTTAGTATGTCGAATATTAACAAAGCTTTAGCTGAATCAGTGACTATTTTTGCCATGAACTACATCATCGGCTTAATGCTACGCTAAATAAATGTTGAATTTGTATGGTATTAGTCACGCTGACACTTAGTCTTATAGATTGATTATCTGAATGAAAAAGCTAGTTTGAGTTAAAATAATAGGATTAAATTAAAGACTGAAATTATGCAATGGATGCCACATGCCACTGTCGCGGCAATCGTAGAAGATGACGGAAAGTTTTTACTGGTAGAAGAAATTACTGATCGAGGCAATCGTTTCAACCAACCTGCCGGCCATTTGGAAGATAATGAAACCTTAATTGAGGCCGTAATACGTGAGACCTTAGAAGAAACGGCCTATTCATTTAAACCTGAGTCCCTACTAGGCATTTATCATTGGCGGCATGAACATAACGACACTACCTATTTGCGTTTTGCTTACATTGGCAGCGTGAGCAATCATCAACCGAATTTAGCACTCGATGAAGGTATCGTGCGCGCAGTGTGGATGACTGCCGAAGAAATGCGCAACAATGCCATGCTCATGCGTAGCCCACAGGTACTTCGCTGCGTTGAAGATTACTTAATTGGACAACAATTCCCTTTGTCTGTAGTGACTCATTTATAAAATTAAATTTGACGAAATAGCACAACATGAATTTGAATAAACTACAAAAGAAAAAAGTAGTCGTAGGCCTTTCTGGTGGTGTCGACTCGTCTGTCACTGCCCTCTTGCTCAAAGAGCAAGGGTATGAAGTCACGGGTCTTTTCATGAAAAACTGGGAAGATGACGACACAGATGAATACTGCTCTAGCAAACAAGACCTAATTGATGCAGTTTCGATTGCAGATAAGATTGGCATTGATATTGAAGCGGTCAACTTCAGCGCAGAATATAAAGACCGTGTATTTGACAATTTTTTAAGCGAATACAAAGCTGGACGTACGCCTAACCCAGATATTTTATGTAATGCGGAAATTAAATTTAAGGCTTTTTTAGACCATGCAATGAGCTTAGGGGCAGATGTTATCGCCACAGGGCATTACGCACAGGTGCGCGAAAACCCACTAAAACCAGGCTTATTTCAGCTCATGAAAGCTGACGATGGCAGTAAAGATCAGAGCTATTTTTTATACCGCTTAAATCAAGCGCAGCTATCTAAAACGCTATTTCCACTAGGCCAACTGCTCAAGCGAGAAGTACGTGAAATCGCTCGTAATGCAGGATTAATTAATGCCGAGAAAAAAGACTCAACAGGCATATGCTTTATTGGTGAGCGTCCTTTTCAAGAATTTTTAAGCAAATATCTACCTCGTGAGCCGGGCGACATTAAAACACCTGAAGGCAAACTTGTAGGCCGTCATGAAGGCTTAATGTACTACACCTTAGGACAACGACAAGGCTTGAAAATCGGTGGTAGTCGAGATAGCAATGGCGAACCGTGGTTCGTCGCCGCCAAAGATATGCAAAAAAACGTATTGACTGTCGTACAAGGGCATGAACATGAATTACTACTTAGTGATGGCTTGGCTGCGAGTCAACTCACTTGGATTGACAACGAAGTGCCCATAAATAATTGGGTATATGCTGCCAAGACGCGTTATCGGCAACCTGATGCCCCATGTGAGATAGACCGCTTAACCGCTGAGGTCGTTGAGATTAAATTTGGGCAAAAACAGTGGGCTGTCACACCAGGTCAATCTGCTGTGGTGTATGAAAGCAATGTTTGCCTAGGTGGCGGCATTATTACTGCTGCTATATAATGCACTTCAACCCTAAACGCTAGCGGCCACTATTGCTAAATTAGCTCGAATGGGATGCGCCGCAAATCTAAGGTCTGAGACTGATTATTCCTTTTGTTTTTAAAATGAAAATGAAAGAGTAAGTACTAAAATTATCCCATTAAAATGCTACTAGGTTACGGAGGCTGATATGGCTTATGTCTTTAGAAATGAACAAGGACGTATTACTGGCAGTGCATCAGAAAATCTTGGTGCAGGGTGGGAATTCATTGCGGATGATACCGGTGAATATATTCAATATTTAGAAAGCGCTTTGACTGAAATTGCCCCGTTTCGCGAGAGCGATATACAATTAGCACGGATATTAGAAGATTTAATTACACTACTCATTGAACGAGATATTATTCGGTTTACAGACTTTCCTCCTGCAGCGCAAAAACGCTTGAACAGCAGACAAGACTTGCGCAAAAAAACCCAACTTTCTAAACTAGTCGATGAAAATCGAGATTTTATTTATTAAAACTTCAATTAATTTGGAATGGGTAAACTTTCTTTAAAGGACTGACGCTTTAATAACGCTACTTGTAGTCTATCCAAATTCGGATATTGCGTTGCTAAATTAATCACTGAACCAAACCGTAAACTTACATAGCCTAACATACAGCCGACAGCGATGTCAGCTAAGCTAAAAATACCATTGACGCACCATTTATTTTTGCCTAAGTCATCATTTAAGGCTTGCAAACCAAGCGTGACTTTACCCATCTGCCTAGCAATAAAACTCTCATCTTGAGCTTGTGCCGATTTACGCTGCTCTAGCATAGTCGCTACCGCGGCATCACAAACACCGTCAGCAAGCGCCTCCCATCGACGCACCTTAATTTTTGCGCCTTGGTCTTGAGGTATTAAATGTGCAAGGGGGGTGCGATTATCTAAATATTCCACAATCACCCGAGAATCATACAAGCTATCACCATCTACTAAAATCAACACAGGCACTTTACCTAAGGGATTGTAAAGCTTTACAGGGCAATCATGAGCGGCTAACACTACTTCCTCAAGCGCCATTTCGATATGTTTCTCTGCTGCAACAATTCGTACTTTACGGGCATATGGGCTATTAATCGTGTATAAAAGTTTCATGATATTGGTGTATGTAATTTTTACTAAAAAATTAATGGTTAGTCGCATTATAATTCAAACATCACTTGGTTTATCAAGGCAAGCTAGTTATCCTAATAATGTTTATTAAAAATAATATATTGTTAGCTAAATCATGACGTTATTTAACCAATACTACCCAGCGCATTCAGCAGCTTTTTATGAGTTGGTTCGCCAGCAAGTTCGAGATGCATTAGATGAAGATGTCGGCTCTGGCGATCTCACTGCATTGCTCGTCCCGCCATCTTTGAGTGTCAGCGCTACAATTGTCGCGCGAGAAAATGCCATTATTTGTGGTCTAGATTGGGTAAATGCATGCTTCAAACAAATTGATGCTAATGTCGATATTAACTGGCTCATTATTGAAGGCCAACAAGTCAAATCAAATCAGGTGTTATGTGAAATACACGGCCTAGCACGCGCGCTTCTGACGAGTGAACGCTGTGCACTAAACTTCTTACAAGTGCTTTCTGCCACATCGACTGAAACAAGAAAATATGTAGAGGCGATTGCCGGTACGCCGTGTCAAATTTTAGATACACGCAAAACAATACCCCATTTAAGATTAGCCCAGAAGTATGCTGTCACTGTGGGTGGTGGTCACAATCAACGCTTAGCTTTATATGATGGCATTTTAATTAAAGAAAATCACATTGCGGCGGCTGGTAGCATTAGCGCCGTAATGGCTCAGGCAATAGCATTAAATTCCAATAAAAGCATACAAATTGAAGTTGAAAATTTAATTCAGTTACAAGAAGCACTCAGTGCAGGTGCCACTAACATTTTGTTAGATAATTTTAGTATCGCCCAGTTAAGTGATGCTGTCATTATCAATCAAAAATTTGGTCATCGCGCCTTATTGGAGGCCTCGGGTGGCATTACATTAGAAAATGTTCGCGAGATTGCACTCACAGGGGTTGATCGTATTTCAATCGGCGCCATTACAAAGAATGTACTGGCAATTGATTTATCCATGCGGATTAAGGGATAAACAATAAAACGAGATGAATAAACCTGATACGGTAGATAAACATTAAGCCAGAATGAATACAAAGGTCGTAAACTAGACGTTTCTAATTTACACCCCTTAGTTGTAGTGCTCAAGCAAAAGGCGAATATACGCGCATTGCAATCTGCTTTTATTGTTATAAATCCATTGAGTAAAAACTCATCCTCCTTGACCAAATAGCCTCAAACCGTTATGGTATAGGGTTGGCATGTAAACGTAACAAAAAATCACTAAATCTAATAAAAACAAGCGTTAATTTAGTGAAAAGCACAAAAAATTAAAGTAAAAAAATAAGCATGGAACAAAGCATGGATCAAAGCTCTAAAAAAATCACTGGTGCGGAAATTTTAATCCGTTGCCTGCATGAAGAAAATGTTGAATTTGTATTCGGCTACCCAGGTGGCGCGGTATTACATATTTACGACGCTATTTTTCATCAAGATAAATTTAAGCATATTTTAGTACGTCATGAGCAGGCGGCACTTCACGCAGCTGATGCCTACTCTCGCTCTACTGGTAAAGTAGGGGTTGCGCTTGTTACCTCTGGTCCAGGCGCTACGAATGCGGTCACAGGCATCGCAACTGCTTACATGGATTCTATTCCGATGGTCATTATTAGTGGTCAAGTGCCTACTTACGCCATTGGTGAAGATGCGTTCCAAGAATGCGACACTGTTGGCATTACACGCCCATGCGTGAAACATAACTTCTTAGTTAAAGATGTAAAAGATATTGCCGCCACCATGAAAAAGGCTTTTTATGTGGCTGCTAGTGGTCGTCCAGGCCCGGTATTAGTAGATATTCCTAAAGATATTACCGCTCATTTATGCAAATTTGAGTATCCAGAAAGCGTTAATTTACGCTCATACAACCCTGTTACCAAAGGGCATTTAGGACAAATCAAAAAAGCGCTTAAGCTACTTGTCGAGGCGAAACGCCCCATGGTTTATTCTGGCGGCGGTGTCGTATTAGGTGATGCTTCTGCGCATTTAATCAAGCTTGTTCAATCGCTAGGCATTCCGATTACCAGCACATTGATGGGCTTAGGTGGCTTTCCAGCCTCTGATCAAAAATTTTTAGGCATGCTAGGCATGCACGGCACCTACGAAGCCAACATGGCAATGCAAGAGTGTGATGTGCTACTGGCAGTTGGTGCACGTTTTGATGACCGCGTAATTGGTAATACTGCGCATTTCCTATCGAACCCACGCACAATTATTCATATCGATATTGATCCATCTTCAATTTCAAAACGCGTAAAAATTGATGTGCCTATAGTCGGTGATGTTAAATCGGTACTGGCAGATATGAATGAACTCATTGCCACTGAAAAACCAGCACAAAATAGCGATGCGCTTGCTGCTTGGTTTAAAAAAATTGAGGCCTGGCGTGGCAAAAAATGCTTAAACTTTGCCCAAAGTACCGAATTTATTAAACCGCAATACGTCATTCAGAAATTGCATGAAATCACCAAGGGTGAAGCCTTTGTCACGTCTGACGTTGGGCAACATCAAATGTGGGCCGCGCAATATTATAATTTTGATAAGCCACGTCGTTGGATTAACTCTGGCGGCTTAGGTACCATGGGTGTTGGCCTGCCCTACGCAATGGGCGTACAACTTGCGCACCCCAATGCTCAAGTAGCTTGCGTTACGGGTGAAGGCAGTATTCAAATGAATATTCAAGAACTTTCAACCTGCGCGCAATACCATTTGCCGATTAAAGTGATTATGCTCAATAACCGCTATTTAGGCATGGTGCGTCAATGGCAAGAATTTTTCTATGAGAACCGTTATTCTGAATCGTACATGGACAGCTTGCCTGATTTTGTTAAACTGGCCGAAGCTTACGGCCATGTAGGCATGCAAATTACCAAGCCAGAAGATGTTGAAGGTGCATTAAAAGAAGCCTTTGCTATGAAATCTCGCTTTGTATTTATGGATTTTATTACCGACCAAAAAGAGAACGTGTTCCCAATGATTCAAAATGGCAAGGGTTTGTCTGAAATGATTTTAGCGGAGGACCTATAAATGGCCAATCACTCTGCACGTCATATTATTTCACTGCTGATGGAAAATGAATCAGGTGCGTTATCTCGTGTGGCAGGTTTATTCTCTGCGCGTGGCTACAATATTGAATCACTCACTGTTGCAGCTACTGAAGATCCAACATTATCTCGCATGACTATCGTTACATCAGGCTCAGAAGCTGTGATTGAACAAATCATTAAACAACTCAACAAACTGGTTGATGTAGTCAAAGTGCTCGACTTAAATGATGGGAAATTTATCGAGCGCGAATTAATGCTCGTTAAAGTGAAAGCAACCAGTGCTTTTAGAGATGAAATGAAACGTATGTGCGATATATTCCGGGGCCGTATTATCGATGTGGCTGACGGCAGCTTTACGATTGAGCTTACCGGCTCAGGCAATAAGTTAGATGCTTTTATCGAAAGTTTAGATAAAGCAGCGATACTAGAAACAGTGCGCACAGGTGCATCTGGCATAGGTCGTGGTGACAGAATTCTGAAAATTTAAAGACATAATATTTTAAAAAACCATATTGATATTTTAATTAGTATTTGCATAGAAAGGCGACAAAGAAATGAAAGTTTATTACGATAAAGACGCAGACCTTGGCTTAATTAAAGGTAAAAAAGTAAGCATCATCGGTTACGGTTCACAAGGCCATGCACACGCTGCCAACCTTAAAGATAGTGGTGTAAACGTGACAATTGGTCTACGTAAAGGCGGTAGCTCATGGGCTAAAGCAATTACTGCCGGTCATAATGTTTTAGAAATTGCAGAAGCAACCAAACAAGCCGACCTAGTGATGCTGTTATTGCCTGACGAAAACATGCCACAAATCTTTGATGCAGATGTTGCTGCCAACTTAAAGCAAGGCGCTACATTAGCCTTTGCTCATGGCTTTAACATTCACTACAACCAAATCACGCCTCGTGCAGATTTAGATGTGATTATGATTGCACCAAAAGGCCCAGGCCATACTGTGCGTTCAGAATACCTAAAAGGCGGAGGCGTACCATCACTCATCGCTGTGTACCAAGATAAATCTGGTAAAGCAAAAGACCTAGCACTTTCTTATGCGGCAGCTAATGGCGGCACCAAAGGTGGCGTAATTGAAACTGATTTCCGTGAAGAAACTGAAACTGACTTATTCGGCGAACAAGCCGTATTATGTGGTGGTGCGGTTGAGTTAGTTAAAGCAGGATTTGAAACCTTGGTTGAAGCTGGTTATGCCCCTGAAATGGCTTACTTTGAGTGCTTGCACGAATTGAAATTAATCGTAGATTTAATGTACGAAGGCGGCATTGCCAACATGAACTACTCAATCTCAAACAATGCTGAATACGGCGAATACGTGACAGGCCCTAAAGTCATCAATGATGAATCACGTTATGCAATGCAAGAATGCTTAGCTAATATTCAAAATGGTGAATACGCAAAACGCTTCATTTTGGAAGGTCGTACCAACTATCCAGAAATGACAGCCCGCCGTCGTTTAAATGCTGCTCACCCAATTGAGCAAGTAGGTGGTCAATTACGCGCCATGATGCCTTGGATTTCTAAAAACAAATTAGTCGATCAATCTAAAAACTAATCGTTAATCGATAGACTTTAATTAGGGCGGGTAGCTAAACGGCATCCCGCCCTTTTTATTGAACAACACAGGTTCTTTAGGGAATTTATATGAAACTTGCGGTACTCAGTCAATACATCATCCCCAAACAAGCCATGACAGCGCTTGCAGGTAAGCTAGCGCACCTTAAAGGAGGTGGTTTTACTACGGTCGTGATTGCTTGGTTTGTAAAACGCTATCACGTCAATATGGCTGAAGCCGCTAACCCAGACATTGCAACATATAAAAGTTTTAACGAGTTTTTTACACGCCCACTTAAAAATGGCGCGCGCCCACTTGCACAAGCCGATTTTATTTGCCCAGTAGATGGCGCAATTAGTCAATTTGGTAACATTGAGGCCGACCAAATTTTTCAAGCCAAAGGGCACAGTTATTCAACAAGCGCTTTAGTTGGGGGCGACAGCCTATTAGCACAACAATTTGAAAACGGACACTTTGCATGTCTTTACCTAAGCCCCAAGGATTATCATCGTATTCACATGCCATGTGATGGCACATTAAAGCGCATGACTTATGTGCCTGGTGCCTTATTTTCGGTAAACCCAACCACTGCACAAGGTGTGCCAGGCTTGTTTGCACGTAACGAACGTGTGGTATGCGAATTTACTTCAGTGCAATACGGTAGCTTTATTATGGTGCTAGTAGGGGCAACGATCGTTGGTAGTATGGCAACCGTTTGGCACGATTCCGTTAATGGCATCATTAACCCACCACGCACAAATAAAACCCGCGTATGGACCTATGAAAATAAAAATATTTCGCTAAAACAAGGCGAAGAAATGGGCCGATTTTTACTAGGTTCAACCGTAGTGATGCTATTTCAAAAAGAGACCTTGCAATTTAATGCCGAATGGCAAGCGGCAAGGGCGATTAGATTGGGTGAAATGATGGGGCATAAAAGAAAAACTTAAAAAGACTCATGAAAGAACGGCCTGTATCCATTCATAAAAACTGTTTTCTGAGCTTGTATAAGGACATCCTTTAACAAGCTCAAAAACTAATTATTTGGCAACCTTATGGTGCAAATGCGGCGCCAACTCATTGAGCGCAGATTCGTATACGCCGCGCTTAAACTCAATCACATCTTCTAATGGCACCCAATACTCGCTCCAGCGCCAAGCGTCAAATTCCGGATGTTCGCTTGCACGAAGCGAAACATCACTATCACGCCCGACCATGCGCAATAAATACCAAATTTGTTTTTGGCCTTTATAACTGCCGCGGTACTCGCGCTTAACCCATGTTGTAGGCACTTCATACCTAAGCCAATCTTTGGTCCGACCCAAAATTTGTACATGCTCAGGCTTCAAGCCCACCTCTTCCATTAGCTCACGATACATAGCTTGCTCCGGACTTTCACCGTGGTTGATACCACCCTGCGGAAACTGCCAAGCATGCTCACGTATACGCTTACCCCAAAAAACCTGATTGTTGGCATTACATAAGATAATGCCAACATTCGGGCGAAACCCATCACGATCTAACATAGCGTTTACTGCCTTAATTATGCTTTAATTATTCTAGTGCAATTTTTTCATATTTCGAACATTATTGAAAGCGACCATTTGCGTATAATAGCTAAGCTTATGAAAACACTATTAATTAAATATCTAAAAAATTATCAATTTATTGCAATTTTGCTTGCCTGCGTGCCAATTGTTACCTATTCCGCTAACGCAGCGCCTACGCAATCCAACTTTGCCTATATAACTAATCAGGGCGACGATACTGTTTCCGTCATTGATACCGCTAATAATCAAGTGATTAATACGATTAAAGTCAGCAAAGCGCCTGTTGGTGTTGCGGTATCTGCCAAGCTACACCGAGCCTACATTTCAAATGTTGAAAGCCAAGAAATATCCATCATTGATACACAAAATAATAGCGTCATTGAAACACTTAAAATTAACGGCTCTCCAGTCGGATTAGCCTTATCGCCTGATAGTAAAACATTGTATGTCGCCGATTGGTTTGCCAACAAGGTCTTAGCGATTGACACCAAGAATACCGAGCATATGCGTGAAGTTAACGTGGGTGATGCCCCTGCTGGTCTAGTCGTCAGCCCAAATAAGCAATGGTTGTATGTCGCCAATCGCGACAGTAATGACATTGCAATCATCAACACCAAAACACTTAAAATTAAAAAGCGAATTAACGTTGGCAAGCACCCTTTCGGCCTCTTAATCAGCAAGAGTGGCAGATTGCTAATCAGCGTGAATGTAAAAGAGGACAGCGTCAGCATTATCAACATAAAAACCAATGCCCAGCAGAAAATTAAAGTGGGCTATCACCCCTACTGCGCAGCCATGACGAATGATGAAAAAACGCTATATGTAACGAATACGCAAGACGACAATGTGACGGTGATAGACATGGTCGCACGCAAAGTAATTGCCACCGTTGACGTTGGCAGTACGCCAGAAGGCATTAGTATCGATCAGGTAAACCACCGTGCTTATGTCGCCAATTGGGGCAGTAATAACATCAGCGTCATTGATACTAAAACCAATCAATTATTGACTACGATTAAAACAGGTGAAAAAAGCCGAGC
>CANNEG010000033.1:0-16611 GCA_947503455.1 Betaproteobacteria bacterium | reverse complement strand
ACGCAGCAAATTGCTTCTATTAATGCCAATAAATAATATTTAACTAAGAACAAGTAAAGGACACCATCATGTTTGGATCAAATCAATACGGCGCTAATGTATACGCCAAAATCAGTTTAGAAACTGGTGTATTGGCGGCTAGCCCGAATAAATTGATTTTGATGTTATATGAGGGGGCGATTGCCGCCTGCCAAAGTGCGATTGAGCATATGCAACGCCAAGATATTCCAAACAAAGGCGCTATGTTGTCTAAAGCCATTTTAATTATTGAAAGTGGTCTTAGATTAAGTTTAGATAAAAAAGCAGGGGGTGAGATTGCCGCTAGCTTAGATGGATTGTATGGCTATATGAGCTTAAGACTCACGCAAGCCAATATTAGAAATCAGCCGGCATTGATAGAAGAGGTGATTACCTTGTTAACAGACTTAAAAGCAGCGTGGGAAACGATAGGAAAACCACAACTTGCCGCGCAAGAAATGCCGGCTGCCACGCTTGGTCAGGTGGCCAATGCCGTGAATCGTAATATTGCCAGTTACGCAAAGGCTTAATGTATGGAATACCAAAATACCCTGATGATTTATGAAAAAGTAGCTAAATTAACCAGTCAAATGCTCGTCGCAGCCAAGCAACAAGATTGGGATACATTGACCGAGCTTGAAGAGCGCTGTGCCATGTGTGTGGCAAATTTAACGCAGATAGAAGATGCGCTTCCGCTTTCTAGTGAAGCGCGTGCGCAAAAATTGGCCAGCATTAAAAGCATTCTTGCTGATGACCGTGAAATTCGCAATATCGTTTCGCCTTGGATGGTGAGATTAAATAAGCTGATTAATAACTATCATGTTGAAAGCAAGTTGACGCAATCGTACTCGCAGTAAATACCACCTGATCATGACACTTCATCTCCCCGATATTGTCAGTGTGCAACCTGTGGCTAAAATAACGCCCGTGTTAGCGCCTGATAATATTGGTAGTGTGCCCCAAGAAATTGGTGATAGAGCCAGGCAGTTTGTCAAAGGGCAAGACTATTTTGCTCACGTGTTAGCCAAAGTAGGTGACAGCACCTACCAAGTGAGTATTGAGAGTAAAAAAGACAATGCAGCAGGCGTTAAAGCAGAAGATTTAAAAGCCTTGGTGGTGGAAATGGCGCTAGGTACTTCTGCCAAAGTGGGGCAAAAATTGCTACTGCGCTTGATGAATAACAGCCCGCTACCCACCTTTACGCAAGTGGCCAGCCCTAGCAATGCTGCTGAAAACGTGGCGGACATCAGTACTGCCGCCAACCTCATTGCCCAATCTTTAAAACAGGCACAGCACGAAGGACAAACCACTCGTTTGCAAGCAACAAGTGTTGTAACGCAGCACCCCAATCAACCACAACGCATGGCGCAAGATTTGAAGCAGGCGATTAGCCAGAGTGGTTTATTTTATGAGTCACACTTAAATCATTTAGTCAGCGGGCAGCAAACCCTAAGTGCAATTCAACAAGAACCACAAAACCAAAACGGTACGCAGTCGGCTAGTTTAATGCCTCAACAACTCGCGGTGTTAGAACATCAGCGCATCGCTTGGCAAGGGGAAGTGTGGCCTGGGCAACCCATGGTTTGGGATATATACCAAACACCCAATGAGCAAAACGCGCCATGGGCGAGTACGCCAGAGGGTGAAGATAACCTGATTGCCAGTGAGTTAACCTTACACTTACCGAATTTAGGTAAAGTGTCTGCCAAAATCAGCATCAGTAATGGCCATATGCGTATTCACCTAGCAGCAGACCAAGCGCAGACCTTACACACCTTGAGTGAACAAAGACAAGCTTTGCTGAGCGCCATTACCAAAAATGGCCAGCAGTTAGACGCCTTCACCTTGGCGCATGCTGTGTGATGAGGTGACTATGAATGACGCACATTTTAATGCTTTACAAACCATGGGCGCGAGTAGCAAGGTAGCGCCCGTGTCTAGACCTAATCAGCAGGCAATTGCCTTGGCTTATGCATCAGGGGATTTTGCGCCAAAAATCGTGGCGAAGGGCAGGGGGTTGATTGCAGAGCAAATTATTGCACGGGCTAAGCAATCTAATGTGTTTGTGCATGAATCTAAAGATTTGGTGGCGCTATTGATGCAGGTTGATTTGGATGATCATATTCCGCCTGCGTTGTATCAAGCGATTGCAGAAATTTTGACTTGGCTTTATCGCTTAGAAGCGGCGCAAGCCAATGCAGTTGAAGAGGTTTTTAAACCTGCATATTCATAATGTCGTGGTAGGCCGATACGAGTTTATTGCGTACTTGAATGGTTGCTTGAAATGAGATGTTGGCTTTTTGCCCTGCAATCATCACATCAGAAAGACTTACACTGTCATCACCCATGGCAAAGTTTTTGCCCAATTGTTCGGCCTCTACTTGCACTTTATTGACTTGATTGAGTGAGGCTTTTAATGCCTCAGAAAAATCAACTTTACTTGCCCCTTGCGTTTTTTGCACGCCAGCAGAAGCGGCTAAACCACCGATAGCATCAGTATTTGGCCGTTGCGCAGAGGCTTTTAACTGGGCGAGCATAGACTCTATTCTACTTGCGTCAATTCCACCTGTTTTCATCGGGTACTCCCATCTTTATATAAATTATGCTGTTCAGCTTTAAATCACTTTACTGACAAGTGCTAATCAGAAAAACTGATAACCAACACTAAAGCTAGCTTCGCCAGCAAGTGTTGCTAATTTACCACTACAAAACTAGCATGAGCGTCTAAATAGGTCGGTGAAAATTGCTCTATTCCTAAATTTGAAAATTCAACTATTCCGCATAATGCTATCCAATAGGTCAGTGAAGTGATTTCCAAGCGCACTGAAATGCTTTAAGTGAAATGATAGTTGTAACCATTGATGCAATCTTAACAAATAGTAGTAAGAAGGATCTTATGTCTCAAATAAGCAATAAACTCATGTTATTAGTAGGTACCGCTGCAGTCATCGCGGTGATGGCAGTGTTTTGGTTATGGAGCCAGCAACCTGATTACCGAATCCTGTTTTCAAACTACTCCGATAAAGATGGTGGCGCGATTGTGGCCGCACTTGAAAAAATGAATGTGCCTTATAAGTTTTCTGAAGGTGGCTCAGCGATTTTAGTGCCAGCTTCTCAAGTTCACCAAGCACGTCTTAAATTAGCTGCAGATGGCTTACCTAGAGGTGGCAACATTGGCTTTGAAATATTAGAAAATCAAAAATTTGGCGTTTCACAATTTGTTGAGCAGGTTAATTTTCAACGTGCACTAGAAGGTGAATTAGAGCGCAGCATACAATCTATTGGCGCCGTAGAAGTGGCAAGAATCCATCTAGCGATTCCTAAAGCCAGTGTGTTTGTGAGAGAACAACAAAAACCAACGGCTTCAGTATTATTAAATCTTCGTGCAGGTCGTAGCTTAGATGCTCAGCAAGTGGGCGCAGTGGTGCATTTGGTCGCTAGTAGCGTGCCAGATTTGCCGGCGGGCAATGTGACTGTGGTCGATCAAAATGGCAATCTATTATCAGATACCTCTAAAAAAGCAGGTGCAAATAACTTAGATCCAGGTCAGCTTAAGTATGTTGAAAACATGCAACAAAGCATTGTTAAACGGGTTGAGTCTATTATTGCGCCGATTGTTGGGGCTAAAAATGTACGGGCAGAAGCCAGTGCAGAAATTGACTTTTCTAGTTTAGAGCAAGCAGCAGAAATATATAAACCCAATCAAAAACCTGAAGATTTGGTGATTCGTAGTTCACAAACCAATGAATCACAATCTAGCAATGGTAGCGCAAGTAGTGGAGGCGTTCCTGGGGCCTTATCTAACCAACCGCCTGCTGCGGCAACCGCGCCTATTACCGCGCCTGCTGGCACAGCTGCTGCTGAAACTTCACTGATTAATAGTCAAAAAAATATGACGACTAATTATGAAGTCGATAAGACTGTGCGCTACGTTCAGCAAGGCATGGGCGGTGTAAAACGCCTTAATGTGGCAGTGGTAGTAAACAATATGCAAGTGGTAGATAAAGTAGGTAAAGTCACTTATAGACCACTAACAGTTGCTGAGAAAACACAAATCAATGATTTGGCCATGCAGGCAATGGGCTTTAATAAAGAACGTGGCGATTCGCTGACCGTAGTGAATAGTTCATTTGCGAGTGAGCTACCAGAAGTGGTGCCAGTCGTGCCACTTTGGAAAAATCCAGAAACGATTGAGTACGCTAAAGATGTATTACGCTTTATCGTTGGCATTGTGGTGTTGTTAGTCATTTACAAACGCGCTTTAAACCCGATGTTGCGTAAATTGACTACATTACAACCTAAATTATTGACTGCTCAAGGCGGTGATGATTCGGTCGTTAACCTTACAGGCGAGCAATCACAGTTGTCCGGTTCACGCTTAAGAAGTATAGAAGCCGCCAAGCAAATGGCAAAACAAAACCCTAGAATGGTTGCGAACGTTGTAGCCAATTGGACCAATGGAAATGAGTAGCAAACATGAGTAATGATGGCGTGATGAGTAGCGCAATTTTAATGCTTGCGCTGGGTGAAGATGAAGCTGCAGAAGTGATGAAGTTTCTTAGCCCAAAAGAAGTCCAAAAACTGGGTACGGCCATGTCTACTTTAAAATCAGTGGGTCAAGATCAGGTAGAGACGGTGGTCAGCAAATTTTTAGATGAAGCTGAGCAAAGTAGCGATTTAGGCGTAGATTCTGATGAATATATTCGCTCAGTATTGAATAAAGCCTTAGGTGAAGATAAAGCATCTAGCCTGCTCAGTCGGATTTTACAATCACCCGATGCAAGTGGTATTGAAAGCCTTAAATGGATGGATGCCCCTACCGTATCTGAATTTATTAAGAATGAGCACCCACAGATTGTTGCGACGATTCTTGTTCATTTAGAAGCAGACCAAGCGTCTGAAATTATTTCATACTTTCCTGCAGAGTTGCGCCAAGACGTGATGTTACGTATTGCAACACTGGATGGTGTTAAACCGATTGCACTACGTGAACTAAATGAAGTGATGGCTAAATTGCTTAACGGTAATGAAAGCCTTAAAAAGCAATCTATGGGCGGTATTAAAGTGGCTGCCGATATCATTAACTATATGAGTGGCGATAATGAAGCTGCCGTGATGGAAAGCTTAAAAAGCTACGACAGCGATATGGCACAAAAAATTGTGGATGAGATGTTTGTCTTCGATGCCATTATGGATATTGATGATAAGGGTATCCAAGTGTTGTTGAGAGAAATTCAATCTGAAATGCTCATCGTGGCACTTAAAGGCACTACCGAAGAAATGCGCGAGAAAATATTCAAGAATATGTCTTCTCGTGCTGCAGAAATGATGAAAGAAGATTTGGAATCTAAAGGCCCCGTTAAGCTTTCAGAGGTGGAAGAGCAACAAAAACAAATCTTACTAATTGTCCGCAGACTGGCTGATGAAGGTCAAATACAATTGGCTGGCAAGGGTAGCGGTGATCAATATGTTTAATGTTGTTCAGTAAGTACGAATGACTATGATTATTCCTAAAGAACAACAAACAGCCTATGAAAGATGGGAGATGTCATCCTTTGCTTATGGCGACCAAAGCATTGGCGCCACTAGGCCGAAGAAAAAAGAGGATGATGTTGCTTCAGAAAAATTGTCACAGATTTTTGATGCGGCAAGTAAGGACGCTTATAACAAAGGTATGCAAGAAGGTTTTGCAGTGGGCATGGCCAAGGCCAGAGAATATGCTAAAGAAGAACAGCAGAATTTTATGAACCTCATGCATTCATTCCGTGATGCGCTTGAAAAATCAGATGAGCAGATTGCCGAAGAGACATTGTCATTAGCCTTAGACATTGCAAAATCTATGTTGAAGGTGAAACTCAATGTCGATGAAAAAGCGGTGTTGCCAGTGGTGATGGATGCGATTCATTACCTACCCTATGTACAAAAACCAGCCAGAATACTCGTGCATCATGAAGATGCGCAAATCCTTCGTGAATACTTGCCTGAAGAAATTGCGAGTCAACAATGGCAGATACTAGAAGATATCAATGTTCAGCGCGGCGGTTGTATTGTTGAAACTGGCGCTAATCAGATTGATGCGACTAATGCCGTGCGTTGGAATAGGATTAGTGATGCCTTGGCACAGAATAATGATTGGTTGCTACCATGAATTTGCCTTCATTCAATACGCAAGGCATAGAACTACCCACGCTTGATCCATCACCTGTGACATCGCAACAAACAGAGTCGCCAGCGCATACACTTAATCCATCAGACACAGCTCCGCCTAATATTGCCGTTAAAAATGTACATCAGCAACGTTGGCACAATCATATGCGTGATTGTAAGGAAATTCTGCGTATTGTTGAGCCTTTAGAAGTGGCAGGGCGCATTACCAAACTAACTGGTTTAGTCATGGAAGCGGTAGGCATTAAATTACAAATCGGCAGTGCCTGTTATGTGCCCTTAACGGAGGGACGACGGGTAGAAGCCGAAGTCGTTGGGTTTGATGGCGACCGCATGTTACTTATGCCACAAAGCAGTGTTGATGGTGTTATTCCAGGCGCTAAGGTGTTTGCCTTAGAAGTAGCCAAATCTTTACCTAAACCCCACCATAGCCAACCCCCTCGTCGAAGAGTAGCTGATCGCACGCGTCACCTACCAGTAGGTGACGTGTTATTAGGCCGAGTGGTAGATGGTGCTGGCAATCCGCTTGATGATTTGGGGGATATTGTTGCCGAACATAGTGCGCCTTTAAATGCTCGGCCGATGAACCCCTTAATGCGTGCGCCGATTGAGGAAGTGTTGGATGTAGGGGTGCGTGCAATTAACAGTATGCTCACGGTGGGTCGTGGTCAGCGTATGGGTTTATTTGCTGGTTCAGGCGTTGGTAAAAGTGTGCTGTTAGGGATGATGGCGCGCTATACGACGGCCGATGTGATTGTGGTGGGCCTGATTGGTGAGCGGGGCCGTGAAGTTCAAGAATTTATTGAACAGATATTAGGCCATGAAGGTTTGGCACGCTCTGTTGTGGTTGCAGCGCCTGCCGATGCGCCCGCACTGATGCGATTACAAGGGGCAAATTATGCGACAACCATTGCCGAAAACTTCCGTAATCAAGGTAAAAATGTACTGCTAATCATGGATTCATTAACACGTTTTGCCATGGCGCAACGTGAAATTGCACTGGCCATTGGTGAGCCACCTGCTACTAAAGGTTATCCACCCTCAGTATTTGCTAAATTACCGGCCTTGGTAGAGCGGGTAGGTAACGGTAAGCGTGGAGAAGGCTCTATTACAGCTTTTTATACCGTGCTGACTGAAGGCGATGATCAGCAAGATCCTATTGCAGATGCCGCTCGCGCTATTTTGGATGGCCATATCGTATTAAGCCGGACCTTAGCTGAGAGTGGCCATTACCCAGCGATTGATATTGAGCAATCCATCAGCCGTGCGATGCATAACATTACCAGTCCAGAACATCAAAAGCTTGCACGCAAGCTTAAACAACTTAACTCACGTTATATGCGCAGTGTTGATTTAATTAATGTGGGTGCGTATGAGTCAGGCAGTGATGCGGTATTAGATCAGGCCATTGCTAGACATGACAGCATTGAAACTTTTTTACAGCAAGGTATTTCAGAGCGGTCAGGTGTGGATGAGAGCATTCAGCATTTGGCGCATGTATTAGATGGTTTGGTATAGCACTTAACACTAGGTAGAGGCAACATGGCGACACAATCAAGCAATGTATTAAAAATGCTACAAGAAATTTCTGCTAAAGAAGTAGATATGGCTACCGAAGCTTTAGCGAATGCGATGAAGGTGGCCAGTGAAGCCAAAGCTAAGCAAGACATGTTGCTCGAGTATAGGCAAGACTATGTGAAAAATCTGAATAAAATTTTAGAAGAAGGGATGGGCGCTGAGGCCTATCAAAACTTCCAGAACTTTTTTGGCAAGTTGGATCAGGCAATCGCTGGTCAGCAAGACGTACTAGATGCGGCCAATCAACAAGTTAAAGTGCATCAGCAATTGTGGCAAGAAAGTCAGCGAAAAAAACTGTCTTACGATGTGTTGTTACAGCGGTCAGATAAACGTGAACTTCAAGTAGAGCAAAAGAAAGACCAGAAAATGATGGATGAGTTTGCGATGCGCATCAGTCGGCCTAAAAATTTATAACATCCACAGATCAACAACATTTGAGCGGGCTTTAGTTAATTTTTGGAATTTAATCACATGCAAAATTTATCATTACAGTTATCCCAAGCAGTATCACCCAAAAAAATAGAAAGTCATACGGGCGTTAATCCAGCGAGTTCTGTAGAAAAAATATCGCCATTCCAGATGATGTTGTCAAAGCAAGTGAAAACAGGTAGTCAGGCTGAGGCGCAGCAAACTAAAAAAATGAAAACAAGTAATACTCAAACGCCTAATGCTAGTCAAAATAGCGGCACAGCTAAACCAACTGGTAATGTCAGCAAAACGTCTACAGAGCAAGTTAAGCCAAAATCTAAAGCGGGTGCCACAGAAAAAAATGCGGTAGATGATACGCTGCCTGAAAACATCAATCTCAACCTAGTAGAGGCTGGTCAGATTGACTTAACCGCTTTGGCTGCTACGCCAGTGGCTAATGCGAGTGTGCAGCTCGATACGCAGGGCATTTCAGCCACCCTACTGGTTAATGTGAGTATGCAAGTCAATACGCAGCCTGCTTCAGCGTTGCCGGAAAATAAAATCGTAGATAGCCAAGTAGATGATAGTCATACCGATAAAAACCGTAGCGTAGAGATGATGCCAACGAGCATGACGAATAAGCCCTCTTCAGCAGAGGGTGCTGCGAAAGCTAATGTAGCGTTAGAGGATGTAAAAGAATTTAAGCTTAATGAACTCACCACTAAAGAAATAGCCATGCCTACAAGTGTGCAAGCGCCGGCACAGCCAAATGCTAACTTGCCTGCTCAGCAAGTCGCTAGCGCAAATTATATTCAAGCTTCTCCAGGCAAAGCAGGGTGGGATCAGGCGATTAGTCAGAAAATAGTATGGATGGTGGGCGCGGAGCAGCAGTCGGCCACCCTTACACTTAATCCGCCAGATTTAGGGCCGCTACAAGTGGTTATTCATGTACATAATGACCAAGCAGATACGACGTTTATCTCAGATGACGCAGAGGTGAGACAGGCCTTGCAAGATGGCATGAATAATCTACGCGATAAAATGAGTGAATCTGGTATTCAGTTGGGTCAGGCTAATGTCAATTCTGGACGGCAAGCACAACAACAATTACAACAATCGATGCAGAATCGACAATCATCACCTATGGCGCTTGCCAATACTACATTAGGGCTAGAAGAAACGACGCAAGTTAGCACGCTCGCGAGAGTTTCTAATGGTTTAGTCGATACGTTTGCTTAACTGTTGAAACGTAAACCATAATTAAGCGTATTTTCCCCCCTCTTATCCATGCTTATTGTTTTGCCTTTTTTTTCCATAATGTCACTGTGAATAACGCCCGCGACTGCTGAATAAGCAGTCAAGGTTACAGTGAATAAGGAAAGGCAATATTAATGGCACAAGATCCAACCCCTGTTGATGCGGAAGAAGTCGTACCAGCAAAGTCTTCTAAGAAAATAATCATTATTATTGTGGCGGCTATATTGCTGCTAGCAGGCATTGGTGGTGGCGCTTGGTTTTTTATGCAACATAAGGCGACTGACACTAAAAAAGAAGAAAAAACTGCCGAGAAGGCCGTGGCTCCTGTATTTGTGACGCTTGATGCCTTTACCGTCAATTTGCAGCCAGATCCTGAAGAAAAATTTCTGCAAATGGAAGTGTCATTGCAAGTGGCAAACCCCGAACAAGCTGAGCTGTTGAAGAGCCAGATGCCAGCAGTACGCAATCGTTTGTTGATGCTGCTCACCAGCAAACTTGCTTCTGATATATCAACCTCTGAAGGCAAGCAAAAACTAAGTGATGAGATTGTCACTGAGGTTAAAAAACCCTTTTCGAAGGACGCTAAGCCACAAGAGATTTTAGGTGTATTTTTTACTTCCTTTGTTATTCAGTAACTGACATCGACCATGGCTGATAAATTTTTAACTCAAGACGAAGTGGACGCCTTATTAAAAGGCGCAGACGCGGAGCAAGAAGAGGGCAGGCCAGCGCCTGAGCCGGCAGAAGTGCGCGATTACGACTTAGCATCGCAAGAGCGCATTGTACGTGGCCGCATGCCCATGCTTGATATTATCAATGAGCGTTTCGCACGCTTATTGCGCATTGAGTTGTTTAATTTTTTACGTCGCACTGTTGAAGTTTCAATCGGACCCGTACGCATTAATAAATATAGCGACTTCATTCATAATCTTACCGTTCCTACCAACCTTAACTTAGTCCATATGAAGCCATTGCGCGGTACAGCGTTGATGGTTTTTGATCCGGCATTAGTATTCCTAGTCATTGATAATATGTTTGGTGGTGATGGTCGTTTTCAAGCGCGTGTAGAAAACCGTGATTTCACCCAAACTGAACAGCGCATTATCCAACGCATCCTCAATATTGTATTTGAAACCTATTCGAAGTCATGGGAGTCATTGTATCCACTGCAGTTTAGCCATGTCAGATCAGAGATGAATACGCAGTTTGCAAATATTGCCGCGCCTAATGAAGTGGTTGTCGCGATGACGTTTAATATCGAAATGGGTTCTGCGAGTGGTGAGATGCATTTTTGTATCCCTTACTCAATGATAGAGCCTATTCGAGATCTATTGAGTTCAACCTCACAGGGTGAACCTGTTGGTGTTGATAAGCGCTGGGCTAAGCTGATGACACAGCAAGTACAAGCCGCAGAAATTGAGATTGTGGCTGATTTAGCCAAGACCAGCATGCAGATTGGTGATGTGCTTAATATGAAAATTGGCGATGTGATTCCGTTGAATATTAACGAATCCATTGAGGCGCAAGTGGATAGCGTGCCAGTGATGCTTTGTAAATATGGTGTTTTTAATGGGCAATACGCATTGCGCGTAGAAAAGCTTTTAAGATCCAATTCAACCGAATATATTAAAGGAGAATCTTATGGCGACTAATGCCGCAGATGGAGTTGTTGATGTAGCAGTAGAGCGTGATGATTGGTCTGCCAATCAGGCCGGCGCTGAAACCTCTGTTCTACAAGGCAGTAATGCTGAGCAGACGCAAGTGTTTACAGAATTTGTCTCTAAAAACAAGATGCAAGATACTCAAAATGATATCGATTTCATTTTAGATATTCCAGTGCAACTGACAGTTGAGCTTGGTCGCACCAAAATTGCGATTAAGAATTTACTGCAATTAGCGCAAGGGTCAGTGGTTGAGTTAGATGGTATGGCAGGCGAGCCCATGGATGTGTTGGTCAATGGATGTTTAATTGCACAAGGTGAAGTGGTGGTTGTGAATGATAAATTTGGCATCCGTTTAACCGACATTATTACGCCAGCCGAACGTATCCGTAAAATTAACCGATAAGCGTGACAGTACAGTTCATGAAAAACCACTTAAATTTCTTTACGTTAGCACTCTTATCCTTACCTGGCGCGTCATGGGCAGCAGATGCTGCTGCAATATCGCCAACAGGCGGTGTGCTAAAAATGGTGCTTGGCTTGGCGGTAGTGTTGGGCGTTATGGCGCTTATTACTTGGGCGCTTAAAAGAATGGTGCCCAGTGTCGGTAGTAAACAGTCCGTGGTCCGCGTGGTAGGTGGTGTCAGCGTAGGTTCGCGTGAACGTGTTGTGGTATTAGAAGTGGCTGGGCGTTGGATTGTGGTAGGTGTTGCCCCTGGGCAAGTCAACCAGTTGGCGAATCTAGAAATAGACGCTAAAGCGCTTTCAGCAAACTTGCCTGAATCAAATAATACAGCCGATTCTGGCGTTAACAATTTAACCCAAACCTTCTCGCAATGGTTAAGCAAATCTACAGAAAATATTTTGAAAAAAGATATTAAAAATTAAATCAAATTGTGGAACTAAATCCCTCATGACACGCAATTCAGTAAGCACTTTTTTTTCAGTTAGCCTTGTACTATTGGCGAGCCTATTTTTATTCCCCATGACAGCACTGGCAGAAAATGGCCTGCCATTAGTCAATGCAATGCCAGCAGCAGGTGGTGGTCAAAACTACACCTTAAGCTTGCAGACCCTCATTTTATTAACATCGCTCACGTTTTTACCGGCTGCTTTGCTTATGATGACAGGCTTCACGCGCATTATTATTGTCTTGTCATTGTTACGGCAGGCACTAGGCACTCAGACTGCACCCCCTAACCAAGTGATGGTGGGACTTGCCTTATTTTTAACCTTTTTTGTGATGAGTCCTGTAATCGACAAAATCTATGCTGATGCTTACCAGCCACTTTCAGAAAATAGAATCACCATGCAAGAAGCGATGAATAAAGGCGCTGCGCCACTTAAAGAATTTATGATGAAACAAACACGAGAAGGTGATTTAGCGTTGTTTGTGAAAATGGCAAAAATTGAAAAAATAGAAACGCCAGACCAAGTGCCGCTATTAGTGTTGGTGCCTGCATTTATGACAAGCGAGTTGAAAACTGCTTTTCAAATAGGCTTTGCAATATTTATTCCATTTTTAATTATTGATATGGTGGTTGCCAGTGTATTAATGGCCATGGGGATGATGATGGTTTCGCCGGCGATTGTCGCGTTACCGTTCAAATTGATGTTGTTTGTATTAGTTGATGGTTGGCAGTTATTGCTTGGATCACTGGTACAAAGTTTTTACTAATTGGTATCGTTTAGTACTTGTTGAGGAAAGAAAAATGACCCCAGAAAGCGTGATGACACTTGGCCGTGATGCCATGGAAATTACATTGCTAGTCGCAGCACCTATCCTGCTCGTGGTGCTCGCAATTGGTCTGATTGTCAGCATCTTTCAAGCAGCTACTCAGATTAACGAAGCCACTTTATCCTTTATTCCAAAGCTAGTGGGTGTGTTTGCGGTATTGATGTTTGCTGGACAATGGATGTTGACCACAATGGTGGACTACATGTATTTGGTTTTTACCAGCATTCCCAGTATGGCTAACTAGCCTTACATGCAAGATACTTTGATTCGATATTATTGAAATAATGACATGATTTCATTTAGTAGCGAGCTTCTTCAAACTTGGATTATCAGCTTGCTTTGGCCACTAACGCGAGTGTTAGGGGTGATTGCCGTAGCACCCATATTTAGCCGTAATTCCATACCTAATCAGGTTAAGCTAGGCTTAGGCATTATGCTTACACTGGTTATTTTACCTACGCTTCCGCCTATGCCTCAGTTTGAAATATTTTCCTTGCAAGGCTTACTGATTCTTATGCAGCAGCTGATTATTGGGTTAGCCATTGGCTTTAGTATGAGTTTGATTTTTGCTGCCATTGATGTGGCTGGGCAGTTAATCGGCATGTCTATGGGCCTTGGTTTTGCCAGTTTTTTTGATCCTTCACAAGGGCAGAGTACTGCGGTCAATCGATTTTTAGGGTTGCTTGCTATGCTAATTTTTTTAAGCTTAGATGGTCATTTAATGATCGTTACAGCAGTGGCTAACAGTTTCGTGACCATGCCCATTACCGCGACTGGCGGCAGTATTAACCCTATGAAAATCGCCATGTGGGGTGAGGTGATATTTAGTGCGGGTTTATTGTTGGCATTACCAGCAGTGGCAGCATTGCTTATCACCAATATGGCGCTGGGCATTTTGACAAGAACAGCACCACAACTCAATCTGTTTGGGATTGGTTTCCCAATTACGTTGAGTATGGGCTTTTTAGTATTGGCATTAGCCTTGCCAGGCATGTTGAAACCTATAGAGAAATTAATAGAACAAGGCGTGACCAACATGGGGCAAGTGGCCGTGCCTTAAACGTCAGCAGTTGGGCAGCTCAATTAATATGCTGAAGGACAATTCAGGGCCATGAGAGGACGTTCGTTAATACCCCGATTTAGTGAACGGCTGTTATTGTTTTAAATACTGCTGTATATAAATTTATGCCAGATGAAGGGTCTACAGTCACGCCTTGAGTTACTCTAAATTTCACATCCATAGCCGTGCTGGCATCATCAACAGTTACAGGTGTAGTAAACGCAGCAAACCCAAGTAAAGCTGTTACTGCACTGGTTGATGTTGCTTTAACGCTCCCATTCAATAAATAAGCGTATGTTGTATCGTAAGGTGCTTCAATATATGTGCAATGAAAATGGTCTGTGCATGTTATTCCGCCGCCGCCCGTTCCCAAATCATTAACAATAGATGATGTAAAACCGTAATTACTATTGTCTACTGAGCTTCCACACATTGTGTAATACCCTGCACCTGCGGTTCCAGTCATAGTCCAACAGACTAAACCTTGGCCACCTGCTGAACCAGTTACGCCACCTGGGCCATTGATACTTGTGGAAAAGGTTACGCTGGTCTTTATATCGATAGTTTTTTCAATTAAAACAAATCCATGGGTGTAAGTTTTGTTTGGTGGCCTTGTTACAGTGCCTCCTGTAATCGGCTGAGAAACGTTATCAACTACACTTATTGCTAGCGGAGAAGAGCCACTATCGAATGTGGTAATGCAGTTTGCGTCCATATCTGGTGGTGTTGCAGAAGATGGGTCAATGTTATTACATAGTCCTGTTTTGTAGAGATGCACTCTGTAAGTATCTGGGGTTAAAGTACATGCTCCAGTATTACTTGTAATAACACCGCCTGATGTTATGCAGGGTGCAGACCATGCCATGGTCGGGCTAATCATGCTAGCCAATAAAATAACTACGAAATAAATTCTATTATTCATTTTTAAAACCCTATGACGTTAACAGTAAATGACGTATTTCTCTTTTGCTTTACAATTAAATTCTCACGCCTAACCTTGTCGTAACGCTTGTTCTCCATCGAGCTAAGTGAGTATGCGCTTTGACTTATTAAAGGCTGAACAGCTTGGGGTTTCATTATGCTCATAAGGTTATAACTGATTTTTAGGAAGTCTTCGCTCGGCAAATTATTAAAGTTTCTATGGCCAGCTTCAATTGAAAGCCCTTGTAGTAGCGGAACTTGAGCACGTAGTGAAACATCATTACCTTTCAAGTCAGCTACACCAGCATAAGCATTCCAGACGAAGCCTCTGACATACAACTTAGCCCAGTTCATATAAGGTAGTGGGACGCCAGCTTCTAAATCCGTTCCGCCCAATGCATGCTCTTGCAAACCATTTGCGCCATTTCTCCAACCTGTTGCCGCCCAGTACTTATTAAAATTGATTTCACCGACTGTGCTTCTAGCTTCTAGGCCTATGCTAGTTCTGCCGTGGTCATAAGGAAACTCATGATCATAGAACGCATTAGCACCCAAAAGAACTTTGTTGTCTAACGCTAAACGACGATAACCTAATCCCATATTTACTGTTGTACGATTATCTTGGTGATAAATACTATCTTGTGTAAAGAATGTGTTTATAACGTCATCTGGGTCAGATAATGGCGATAGGATAAGTAAGCTGGAAGTAGGCTTAGTTTTATCAAATAAATCTAATTCAACTTCAACCGTTGGAAAATACTTTTCAAGAAAAGATTTGGTTACACCTGCCGCACCTGAATTAATTGAAGATATCGCTTCAGACTTCAATCCATCCACACCATTTTGTGCGACCTTAGTACCCAAACTCAACAGTCGTTGTTGCTCGCTATCTAGAGATGGCTTTATCGCGCTTGGTGAATTTTCATCGGCCGCTAGCACTACATGATTGAATTGAAATACAGAAATAATTAGTAATAAATTTTTAATTTTCATATTTATCATTTTCCTTAACTGCATCTGTTGCGCCAACGCCACTTAAATTACTTAAACTCCCAAATAGAAGCAAAAGTGCTAAGTAAGATTTACTGGATCGTAAATTAGATAATGTGCCAAACATCGCTAACCCTAATTCGTATTCGAAATCTCAGGCTATAGTCTTAACGGTTGAGAAGACGGCTCGAAGAATTGTTAATGCTATATTAAGGGATAGTAAATTAAATGCATTTGATTTATATCAAATAAATGTCAATTAAATAAATAAATATTATTAATTATAAATTTATCATTCTTATAAAATGCGGGTCATGACATGGGATGCCAATTTAACATTTGAATGAATGTCTCTTAATGGCCCGTTCCAGAAGTTGACGAGCCAAAGCTATGCGACTGCTTTGTCCCACTTAGGCGACATTCAGCGTGGCTAATTCGTAGTTCATCTACACTATTTTGGATGTATTTCAGACTGTTTTTGACTGCAAATCAATTTGGCGAGATTTACAAGGCATTGATTATTAATAAAAAATTATTTCCATATCCTTCTACGAACCAAGGGGTCGGGCGTTCGAATCGCTCCGGGCGCACCAAATACCGGTAATAAAAACAAAGGGTTAAGCTTAACGGCTTAACCCTTTTGTCTTTTTGCTTCTAGATTAGTAACGCTTTTACATTACATTAATCCAATAAAGTCCCATTACGCACAAGCCAACTGCAAAGTAGTTGGCTAGTTATCAGCATGCTATAAATAAATGCTTAGTTATTAGCCATCGCTTTAATTTGATCTACTGTCACATAGCCTTTTTTATCCA
>CANNEG010000032.1:0-16624 GCA_947503455.1 Betaproteobacteria bacterium | reverse complement strand
ACCCCAAAAACTGCACCTAATAAAATTTGCATATTGAGGCTGGGAAGTTTCATAGATGATTTAAGCTTTGGCTATTTTTGCTTTTACAGTTTTTGGTTTCACTAACTTTTCTTTTACCACGGCCTTAGTTTTCTTCGGTGCAACTTCCGCCTCAGTCACTTTAAGTACTTTTTTGACCGATTCTTTTTTAGGGGCAGCTGGTTTCTTAACCGCTGCAGCTTTCTTAGCCTTCACTTCAAGCTCAGGCATCTCTAATACTACAGACTGAATGACCTCTGGCAGGGTAGTTTTTTTCACTGGCGCTGTAGCATCTAATTTTTCAAACACGGCGGCAAAAAAACCATCCGTGTGATGTAAATGTGGCAGTAGTTTTAAGTATTTACCTGTATCTAAATTGATTTGTTGTTGGCTTAAGATCTCTGCCGCATTTAGCAATTTAAAATCTGGATGGGTAGCTAAAAAGCCTTCGGCAATTTGCTCATTCTCATCCCTCAATAAGCTACAAGTCGAGTAAATCAAGCGTCCGCCAGCCTTAGTCAAACGCGCCGCACGCGCTAATATAGCAGCCTGTTTGACTGTCAGTTCAGCTAAATCTTGTGGCGTTTGACGCCACTTTAAGTCTGGATTGCGGCGCAAAGTACCTAAACCGGTACAGGGCGCATCAACCAATACCCGATCAAACTTACCGTTTAAACGTTTAAGTTTAGGATCGTTTTCGCTACTTATACTTTGTGCATTGAGGTTGCTTAACCCTGAACGCTTTAAGCGCTGACCTAAGCTATGCAAACGTTTTTCTGACACATCAAATGCATACAAACGACCAGTGTTACGCATTAAAGCGCCCATGGCTAAGGTTTTTCCCCCTGCGCCTGCGCAAAAATCTGCCACCATCATGCCACGCTTCGCCGCCACTAAATGGGCCAATATTTGACTACCTTCATCTTGCACCTCAATTTGACCTTCAGTAAACAGTACATGGCGGCTAATATTTAAACGTAGCGGCATACGTAACCCAATAGGCGAGTATGGCGTTTTAGTGACATTACTTTCGCCCGATGTATTTTCAGCAATAAATTTTGCCATCACCTCATCACGTGTCGCTTTAATAGTGTTAACTCGTAAATCTAAAGTGGCACCCTCGTGCATACTACGGGCAATAGTGAGTGCTTCTGATTCACCATACTGGTCAACCAACTTATCCCACAACCAATCTCGCACATCCGCTTGTACAGCGAGTGGCATATTTTCCGTTGATTTTGCCTTAATAGTTCGCGCCCATTCAATTTGCTGCTCACTTAGCATAGGCTCCATTTTTTGTATGCTCATGCCTTGTATGCGCAGCATCCAAGCCAATACTAACTTACGAGCATCATCTGAGTCTGTGTCATCTGTTGCCGTCACCGCGCTTAAAAAGCGTAAGCGTCGCAGTACTCCGTAAACACTCTCGGCAACAAAAGCACGCTCTTTAGTGCCTAAATCACGATTGTTACGAAAAAATTCGCTTAGCTTTACATCCGCAGGACTGTTAAATTCCAACAGATTAGATAACATTACCGCAGCTTGCCGTATTAAATTTGGCGTCATTTGATTCTCTTTATTTTAATTGATGGAACCCTACTTATAGGATTCATACACGTTGTTTACTGTGGCAAAAGTAATGGATTCTCTGTTTTTAAACTTTTGATTACCAACTCATATACTTTGCCATTTTTCTCGCTTTCCCGTATTTTAACAGGTACGTACTGATAATCTAAAGATAACCACAATTCTGTTTTCTTTTCGCTTTCGTCTGCCATCCTTGCCAAGTGCACCGTTTTTAAATCGCCTATTTTGGTGCTAATTATTTCTTCGCCTTCAAAGCTATACACATAAAACGCTATTTTTTTACCATTGGTAATGCTCAATTGCATATTTTGCATAGGCGCTACATACATAAATTGATACATGAAACTTAATAAATCTTGAGAGCCTTCTGCCAAATCTAGTTTTTGTTGGTTATCTTCACTTTGCAATTTTATTTTTCTACTTTCCCAATCAAAATCAGCGGTATACATTTTATTTTTTTTATTCCCAAACTGGTATAAATAATGCTGAGGCTGCAACCCCTGCTTATTCAAATAACCATTACTTGTTTGTAATAAATCTGGGATGAACAGCGCAGCTAGCCCTTTGGCTTGCGTCAAACTTTCAATACGATACTGCTCAGCAACTGGAAATATCTGATAAATAATTTTAGCTTTACCGGCTGGATTATCACTTAATGATGACTCTTTACCTGTATATAAATCAAACTCCGACTCAATATATTGATAGGGGCTAGGATTAACAATTAAGCCTGTTTCTTCTGTTTCATTTTCCGCCAAAGGTATCACTAGCGCTTCTTGAGTAGCTGGTGCTATTAATTGAACCGCTGAAGCATCACCTTGACTAGTCAGAGATGACAGCGATTCATTGATGTCTGTAAGTTTCGTTAAGGCGGAGTCCATTTTAACGGGTTGCGCTTTATCTAACGGTTTTGAATCAATCGGATTTGATGATGGTTTTGGGAATACCAATCGAGCTTCTAGTACTTGCTGCTTAATATCCAAATCGGGGGAACTCACATGAAGCTCGCCCATTAACAACAAATGCAGCAGCAAAGAACAAGCCAAAGCAATCGCTAAATGCTTATAACCAAGGTCGTGCCAAACTAATTTCCATTTATTCAACATGAAGTTCAGTTACGGTTTGCTCTAACTTTTGACCATTATCATCTACCATCACCAAACGTACTGGCAAATAATATTGTTCAACACTTAGCCATAAGTCTTTACTATCAGTTTTTGAGGCTGTTTGATTAGCCGTCTGAGCTAAATGCAATGTGCTATATTGCGTGCCAGCAATCTTTAAGACTTCTTTGCTATTAGTGATTTTATATTCATAAAAATTGAGCTTCTTGCCGTTGGTCATTGTCAGCAAAAAATTTTTTTTAAGTGATTTAGACAAAAACATAAACTGATATGGATAGCTTGCCAAATCTTGTATGCCAGCAGTTAATGGCTCATCTTTTACCACCCCCTTTACTGTCATGTGTAGCGTTTTATTAGCCCAATCAAAGTCAGCTATGAGCGTGTGTTTTGCGTCGCGGCCTTGATGCAGCTCAAAACGATTGGGCTTTAAACCTAACTTACCAACATCACCCTGACTGGTTAACTGCCGCTCACCAAATAAAGCATAAACACCAATGCCCTTGGTCACACTTTCTACTTGATAGGTATTACCCGTGATAACAAATAGCTCGCGCACCTTAGCAAAGGGTTGTCCATTTTTTGTGACGGTATAATTGACTTGAATGCGCTTAGGCAATGCATTCTGTTTTGCGGACGACAAAGATGAGAAGCTAATGAGAAACGCTGAAATAAAAACACAAATATAACGCAACACAAGCTCCTCAAAAATGTCTAGATTGACTCTCCTGCACTTGGTTGAAGCGCATTTTTAGGTACGAATGAGGCCAATATAGTTACACAACAATCGTAGGGGCTTCGCCCACTTGCTGGGCGCGTACGTGACCAATATGAAATGCCGTTTCACCTGCATCTCTTAGTAGCTCAAGCGCAGCTGATGCATATTCTTCGGCCACGATCACCGCCATACCAATACCACAATTGAAAGTTTTGTACATTTCAAGATCTGCCACATTGCCCTGCGCTTGCAACCAAGTAAATAAAGGTGGCATTGCCCAGCTGTCTTTTTTAATCTCAGCCGTTAACCCTGCTGGCAATACACGCGGAATATTCTCTGTGATGCCACCGCCAGTAATATGTGCCATACCTTTTACTGGCAAAGTCGATATCAGCAACAATAGCGGTTTAACGTAAATACGTGTTGGCGCCATCACGACGTCTTTGAAAGGCTTGCCATGAAAATCTGACTCAAAATCTATCCCTGATTTTTCTATCAGTTTGCGGATCAGCGAGTAGCCGTTTGAATGTGCACCGCTTGAAGCTAACCCTAACACCACGTCACCTGCAGCAATAGTGGTGCCGTTAATAATATTTTCTTTATCGACACAGCCTACCGCAAATCCAGCCAAATCGTACTCGCCTGCTGGGTACATACCAGGCATTTCTGCTGTTTCACCTCCAACTAGCGCACAACCTGATTGCTCACAGCCGGCGGCAATACCTTTAATCACTTGTGCGGCAGTGCCTACTTCTAGCTTACCGCAAGCAAAATAGTCTAAGAAAAATAGTGGCTCAGCGCCTTGCACCAAAATATCATTGACACTCATTGCCACTAAATCAATCCCCACGGTATCGTGTTTATTCAGTTCAAAAGCAAGCTTAAGCTTAGTACCCACACCATCTGTGCCTGAAACCAACACCGGATTTTTATATTTTTTAGGCATTTCAAATAAAGAGCCAAATCCGCCAATACCCGCTAACACTTCTGGACGCATGGTGCGTTTTGCAAACGGTTTAATTTGCTCAATTAGCGCATCGCCTGCTTCAATATCTACGCCCGCATCGCGGTAGCTAATTGATGTTGTATTAATAGAATTTGTAGTCAAAACAGCTCTCGCTTCATTATCAATAAGGTTTTTTTAATGCTTTTAGGGAGTTAAACAGTATTTTAAGTATAATTTTAACCTATATGATGACTGAACCCAAAAAAACTGAAGTAAAAAAACATTTTATCCATCACTGCCGTGGCATGCGCGCCTCGATTTTCTTATTAATGATGGACTGGCTATCGGTCTTACTATCGCCCACTTTCACAACTAAAATCACCCGCAATTTACGTCATACTCCAGATTGCCATTTCAATAGCAATTCTTATTAAACATAAGCATTGCACTTTATCCATGAAGCAACTTTTACTCGATATTAAACCAGCATCTCCGCCAACGTTGCGCAACTTTATTACAGGGCGCAATGCCGAGGCACTTGCCAGCTTAACTGCTGCCCTTAATCATACAGCGCAGTCCAACTTCATTTACCTATGGGGCGAAGCTGGTAGCGGGAAAAGTCATTTACTACAGGCATGTAAAACACAAAATATTACTGTGGTTGATGACGTACATTTATTAGACAACGCTGCGCAAATTGCATTATTTAATCACTACAATCAATTAAAAGAAAATAATGGCACACTCATTACATCTGGCCTACATGCGCCAACACAAATGGGCTTACGTGATGACCTAGCCACTCGTTTAGCTTGGGGCCTAGTCTATCAACTACATCCACTTAATGATGCAGAAAAGTCATTAGCCCTACAAAATCACGCCAAGGAGCGTGGTATACGCCTGCCAAATGAAGTGGTTGATTATTGCTTGCGCTATTTAAGACGGGATCTATCTACCCTAATGGCAACGCTAGATGCGCTTGATGAATGGTCGCTCACCACAAAAAAACCTGTTACCGTGCCGATGTTAAGACAATTATTGCAGTTAAATTTAGAAATATAAAAAGACTACTTAGAATAGGTTACTTAGCATGATACGTATCACCGAAATTAAATTACCCCTTGAGCATCAGCCTAGCGACATTAATGCTGCCATAATTAAAAAATTAGGCATTAATGCAGCCGACTTACTTGAGTACACCATCTTTAAACGTGGCGTGGATGCCCGTAAAGCTAATGCTATTTTATTAGCTTACACGCTAGATGTAACGGTACAAGGCGAAGCTAAAGTGTTAGCCAAATTACGCAAAGACCCCCATGTTAAAGTGGCACCTGATACCTCTTACCACTTCGTCGCCAAGGCGCCAAATGAACTCAAAAATAGACCTGTCATCATTGGGTTAGGCCCTTCAGGCCTATTTGCCGCATTAATTTTAGCGCAGTCTGGGTTTAAGCCATTGGTGTTAGAACGCGGTAAAGCGGTACGCGAACGCACTAAAGATACTTTCAATTTCTGGCGTAAAAGTGAATTGAATACGGAGTCTAACGTTCAGTTTGGCGAAGGTGGCGCGGGCACATTCTCTGACGGAAAGCTCTACAGCCAAATTAAAGACCTCAAACATTACGGTCGTAAAGTATTAAATGAGTTTGTAAAAGCAGGCGCCCCTGAAGAAATTTTATATGTCAGCCATCCACATATCGGCACATTTAGATTAGTCAGTATGGTTGAAAAAATGCGAGAAACAATTATTGCGCTAGGGGGAGAGATTCGCTTTGAAAGCCGAGTAGATGACATTGAAATTGCGCCGGATGCGCAAGGGCAAAATCAAGTGCAGGCGGTCGTTTTACAAAATGGCCAGCGGATTGCTACGCACCATCTAGTATTAGCTGTTGGTCATAGCGCGCGCGATACTTTTGAAATGATTTATAAACGGGGCATTTATATTGAAGCCAAACCTTTTAGCATAGGGTTTAGAATCGAGCACCCACAATCTTTAATCGATAATGCACGCCATGGTCCTAATGCCCAACATCCTATTTTAGGCGCTGCCGATTACAAGCTAGTGCATCATGCTAGCAATGGGCGTACCGTCTACAGCTTTTGTATGTGTCCAGGAGGTACGGTAGTAGCCTCGGCATCCGAAGCAGGCTGCGTGGTGACCAATGGGATGAGTCAATACTCTCGTAACGAGCGCAATGCTAACGCAGGGATTGTGGTAGGTATTACGCCTGAAGTGGACTTTCCGGGGGACCCCTTGGCAGGCATGGAATTACAGCGCAAGTGGGAGCATCAAGCTTTTCTATTAGGCGGTAGTACCTACCAAGCACCCGGGCAACTGATTGGTGACTTTTTAGCCAATCAACCATCAACCCTGTTTGGAGAAGTCACGCCTTCATACACGCCCAGTGTGCATCTTACCAATCTAGATAACGCCTTGCCTGAGTACGTCATTAGCGCAATTCGTGAAGCCATTCCGCAATTTGCCAAACAAATTAAAGGCTACGATTTGCCCAATGGCATACTGACAGGCGTAGAAACACGCACTTCTTCACCCATCCGAATTAAACGTCATGATGATGATTTACAAAGTATCAACACAAAAGGGTTATATCCTACCGGTGAAGGTGCTGGTTATGCCGGCGGCATTTTATCGGCCGGCGTCGATGGCATTAGAGTTGCTGAAGCAGTAGCACTAAGCATGACATATAAGTAGCCTCAATACGAAACTGGAGGTGTTACGATGAAAAAAATATTACGACTTTCTAAGCAAATTTCAACCTGGTCAATCATTGCGCCATTACTCGCTTGGTTACTACTTTGGGGAATGCAACTAGGTATTAAAGAGGCCTTAGGTCCCTTTTATCTACCCATCATGTTTGCTGGATTGGTTGGTGCTGTGCTGGCAGCAGTTCATCATGCAGAAGTGGTTGCACACAAATTAGGTGAACCGTTCGGCACCCTATTACTGACTGTCGCAATTACTGTGATTGAAGTAGCGCTTATTTTATCTTTAATGCTAACAGGGGGTCTGGAAACAGCAAGTTTGGCACGTGACACCGTGTTTGCCTCAGTGATGATTATCTTATCCGGCATAATGGGTCTATGTTTATTAATTGGTGGTGTTCTATACAAAGAACAAGTATTCCAATTACACGGCGTAAACGTGGCACTTTCTACTTTATCGGCGATTGTGGTATTAACGTTGATATTACCCAACTATACAACCACTAGCATTGGCCCAATGTATAGCGCTGGTCAGCTCACTTTTATCGCATTAGTTTCGCTTGTACTTTATGGCACATTTATCTTTGTACAGATTATTCGCCACAGAAATTACTTTTTAGATACTGCTGATGCTGATATCTACAGCCCTCATGATACCAAGGATGACACTAGCACTAAAGTTGTATTTTTAAGCGCAACTTTACTATTGGTTTGTTTAGTTGCTGTGGTATTACTCGCTAAATCACTAGCCCCAAGTATAGAAATATTAGTTGCCTCCATAGGTGCGCCTAACCAACTTGTTGGTGTCATTATCGCCAGCATTGTGTTGTTACCTGAAGGTCTAGCGGCTGTATATGCGGCACGAAAAAATCACTTTCAAACCAGTTTAAATCTAGCGCTTGGTTCTGCATTAGCGACTATTGGGCTAACCATTCCAGCCGTTGCTATTCTGTCACTTATTATGGGTTGGACGCTCATCATTGGTATTGATGCAAAAGCAACCGTGTTATTACTGCTGGCGTTGTTTATTAACGCTTTATCACTTTCTACGGGCCGGACTAACATACTTCAAGGGACCATACTTTTAGTGATTTTTGGTGTGTACTTATTTACCACCATTATTCCGTAACTGTTAAACCTTACTTGTGGTCGATAGTGCTTAAAGGTAGTATTCATCCATCAAATACAGGCGAGGTGTTTTGCAAAAAAAAACGCTATCACCCATTTATTTTTAAACCCCAATTCTTTAGGAGAAAGCAATGTCCGTATTAGTAGGCAAATCAGCACCAGACTTTACTGCAGCAGCGGTAATGGGTAATAATGAAATCAATGAAGCCTTTAACCTAGCAAACTACATCAAAGGTAAGGCCGCAGTCATTTTCTTTTACCCGCTAGACTTTACTTTTGTTTGTCCATCAGAGCTTATCGCTTTTGATCATCGTTTAGCTGAATTCAAAAGCCGTGGCGTAGAAGTGATTGGTGTTTCAATTGACTCACATTTTTCACACTTAGCTTGGAAAAATACAGCCATCAACAATGGTGGCATTGGCCAAGTAGGCTACCCATTGGTTGCAGATATCAAACATGAAATTTGCAAGGCTTATGATGTAGAAGCTGAGGGTGGCGTAGCCTACCGTGGTTCATTCTTAATCAACAAAGCAGGCGTTGTTGTCCACCAAGTGGTCAATGATTTACCATTAGGTCGCGACATTGATGAAATGCTACGCATGGTAGATGCATTACAATTCTTTGAACAGCATGGTGAAGTTTGCCCGGCAGGTTGGAAAAAAGGTAAGGCGGGTATGAATGCTTCAACTGAAGGCGTTGCTAAGTACTTAGCTGAAAACGCTAAAGATTTATAATCTACTCAGCCTAGTTTAATCATGAAAATTGGCAGAGACGACAAAAGTGCCGTCTCTGCCATATTCTTTTTAAGCCTGCGTAACGGCAATATCCTGCGTGGCAGTTTTACCTAAGTTGTCATGCCAAGTCACTGAAACAATATCGCCAGCTTCCGCACCCTTTAATCTAAACGTCAGATAAGGGTTCTTGGATATGCCAGTACCCCATTGCGCCTCAAGTACTGTCTTACCATTAAGTGTAGCCGTCAACAATTGTACAAAATGCGCTGGGATCAACTGATCGAAATCATCTTTTTTACGCCCAGTTTCCATAGGGTGACTGATTAACACTTTCACTTCAGTCATGCCGTCAGCCTTTAATTGGGCACGCATTTTCATATTGTCTGCATTAAAATCTGTCATATTAGCCACAACCATTTTCTAGAACGATGACATTTTTAGTATTGCTAAAATATTGATCACCAACTTTCACTAAGACTTTAATATCTGAAGTTTCTGCCATTTTAATGCGCGTCACAATATAGGATTGTGCGCCATGACTAAAAGTAAAGTGAGCAATTAGTGGTGTTGGATTATTTTCAACTAAAATAGCCATGGTTTCAGTATTAGCAATATTACTCGTCACTTCAATCTGCACAATTGCACCATTCTCAGCTTGTTCTGGCGCCATAATAATAATGTCTTGGCTTACAATTTCCACCTCAACGTTTAAATAATTACTCACTTCATCTAGCTTAATCGCCTCAAATGCGGTCTTATTCCAAATGGCGGCAAAAGCATTAATAGGTTTGATTAAGACTAGGGCAAACACCCCTGCCAATAACTGCAAAAAATTTCTACGTTGCATGCTATTTTCGCTCATTATTTTTTGACCTCCCTCTGCATACGACGCAGCTCTTTTAAACGTGCTTCAACAATAGACGCTTGATAAAAATCACCGTCATTCGCTTTATTGGCTATTTCCATTTGCTCAATCGCGTGCATAAGATCGTACTTTCTAAAGTAAGCCTCCCCTTGTGCTTGGTGACTTAATAAGGCCTTATTTTGCATGGCGTAAGCCTTAGCTAATAAATCATAAAAATAAGCATCGTATGGGTACAAGTTTTGCTTTTCTTTTACCAGTGTTATCGCATTTTCAGCCTGTTTGATTGCCAAAAAGTGTTCTGCATAACCATAAATTAAAGCTCGATTATCTGGATACAACTTCAAGGCAGAGGCGTACTGCTTGGCTGCCTGCTGAGGATTGTTATTAGCCACTTGTAAGCGCGCACTTAAATTTTCAATCATGGCATGCTGCGGTGCGTTATTTTTTAGCCATAAAATTTCTTTTTCAGCCAACCCTAAAAAATTTTTTTGTGCGCTTTTACGCATACAGGCGACTGCCAGACCATAATGCTCTGCTGCCGCATTGCTATAATGCTGTTCGCGAATGTTTTGCTCAAATACAGCAATAGTCGTTTCAGGCACATCTTTAATGGCTAGTAATTTAGCCCGCACATATTGAAAATCAACACTATCAGGTATCTGCCGGTAAGCCATCAACGCGACTCTATTATCAACATCAGCAATACGCTCGCTAGTCAGTGGGTGCGTGCGTAAAAAGCTAGGCGCACCTCCTTCAGCAAAACGAGTGCCACGCTGTAAGGTAGTAAAAAATGCCGGCATTCCGCGCACATCAAAACCGCCACTATCGAGTATTTGTAAACCAATACGATCAGCCTCACGTTCATGTTCACGTGTGTAATCTAACTGGCTTTGTATGCCCACAGCAGATGCCGTGGTTAATGCGCCACTGGCTAATTGTGGATTAGCGCGTGCCACTAATAAAGCCAGCGCAATACCTGCAATATTTTTAAAAGTGTCATTTTTTTGAGCTGCTAACATACGCGCCAAGTGATGCTGTGTGACGTGGCCAATTTCATGGCCAAGCACGCTCGCGAGTTCAGATTCACTATTAGCCGCTAAAATCAAGCCCGTATGCACCCCCACTACCCCACCGGGCATAGCAAAGGCGTTAATTGAACTGTCTTGTACTACAAAAAAATTAAACTTAAGCTGACTATCAGGACTGTGCGAAACAAGTCGCGTGCCTAATGCCTGTAAATAAGCAGTGACTTCAATGTCTTGCACCACATCATCACTCACCGCGACATCACGCAAAATCTGTTCAGCAATGGCCTGCTCTTGTAAGGGTGAAAGCACCGTTTGGGAAACGTCACCCAACTCAGGCAAATCATTCGCCCATGTCATACTGATTCCAAAATTGGCGACCAGAAAAACTGTGAGTAGACTATTTTTTATATTCATTGTTATTATGATAACTACTTTATGATGCTAGTTCAGCTACCTCATAAAAAATAAATCTTGGAAAGTAAAAATGAGCCCACCCCACTTAATTGCACCTGAGCAAACACTCACCCACTTTGATAACAGCGGCCAAGCACACATGGTAGATGTCGGCGACAAAGCACACACTAAACGTACTGCAGTTGCAAGCGGCGTTATTAGCATGCAAGCGACCACCTTACAACTTATTAAAAACGGCAATACTAAGAAAGGGGATGTACTTGGCATTGCACGCATTGCCGCGATTCAAGGATCAAAACGTACAGCGGATTTAATTCCGCTATGTCACCCAATTAGCTTAACAAAAGTAGCAGTGAGCTTTGAAATTGACGAAAAAAATACTACGGTGACATGCACCACTACGACCGAAACTACCGGCCAAACAGGCGTCGAAATGGAAGCACTCACTGCCGTGAGCGTTGCCCTACTCACCATTTATGATATGCTCAAAGCCGCCGATAGAGGCATGGTCATTAGCCAGATAAAACTGCTAGAAAAACATGGTGGCAAGTCTGGTGATTGGATTGCAAGCTAGCAAGTGCTCACAAACATCCAAGTCCTCTTTAAATTACAAATGACTAAACTTTAGCTATCCCTAGCGCCGCTCTTGCATTTTCCATCACTAAGTCTGAATCTTTAAGCACATAGCCTTTTTCTAGCATGCGGCTCATATATTGCTTGTTGTATAGAAAAGCGAATACGAGTTGCCATAAACCAAAAGTAATCAGTGTGAAAAAGAAATGCAAGGCAGCAACACCCAATTCTCCGCGAATTAAAGGCACAAACCATCCGAAAAAGAAATACGTCCAACTAAAACCAAAATAACCCTTTCGAGTTAATCCATTCGTCGGGTTTTGTATCATTACACAGGTAGCCATAATTTAAATTTCATCCTATAAAAATATAATGGGGTTAGACAGGGCGATTAGTGACAGGCGTATGGGCTCGCATCCAGCGCTGGCTGCTCACCTAACATTAATGCCACTATCAGCTTAGCGCTGGCCGGCGCCATGGTGAGGCCGTATCTAAAATGACCAGTGTTTAGGTAAAGATTTTCTATGCTTGGGTGCGCGCTGATGGTGGGTAGGTTTTCTGGGGTGCCAGGGCGCAATCCACTCCAATGTTTAATGATAGGCATGCCTTCTAACTCAGGCATTATCGCTTGAGCTTTTGCACTAATTTCATCGCGCACTTCTCGCGTTACTGCCGCCTCAAAACCTACATCTTCTAGCGTGCTGCCTGCAAGCAAATAGCCATCACGTCGCGGTATCATGTAAAAACCTTCTCTATAAACAATTTGCTTAAGATTTTTTTGTGGCTTGTACAGCAAAATTTGCCCACGCATGGGTTTGATATTCAGTTGCGCACTGGTTTGTTTAAGTAACTCAAAGCTCCATGCGCCTGAAGTGACCACAAATTGATCTGCCGTTAATATGTCGCCTTTTAAGGTTTGCCAAGTATTTAATACATCAGTTTGTTGAAGTGGAACCAACTCGGTATTCTCAAGCATGGTGACATTGTTTTGCACTAACCAGTAACGCATCGCCTGCATAAAATAGGGTGGGCGTATTTGGCAAACAGTAGGCAGCCAAAGCGCTTCTTCGCCACTTAATGACTGCACCGCAAATGCCGACGCCTTGACTGGCTCTGCTTGCACCTGATTGTTATTACACCATGCCACTGCGGCGGCAACGTCAAATGAGGGTAACAGCAAAAACCCAGATTGTTCAAAGTTTGAATCCACACCAGTTTCATGTTGCAAGCGCTCACTCAATTCACGATAAGTATTCGCACTATTATTAGTAAGGACATTTACCGCATCAGCATATTGCCAAGGGAGTAAAGGAAAAATAATGCCGCCGCCTGCCCAAGAAGATTCTCCTGAAGTTTGACTAGCGACTTGGTTGCGTTCAACAATGGTGACTTTACATCCACGTTTAACCAACTCCATAGCAGTCATACAGCCAACAATCCCACCCCCAACTATTACTACTTTTTTAGCACTCATAGTTTTACTTATTTTGCGGCGACCCGCCCTATCAACAAGGCGTTTTGCGCATTGGTTAATCCGATAGGTTGCCCGAGTAGCACAATCACATCACCTTCTGCTAGTTGGCTTTCATTACTTGGCACCACACCATTAGAATTTGGCCGTCGAATAGATTTAATTTCCACATTAAAACTTTCTAACTGCATGTCTACTAAACGCCTACCAATAGCAAAAGAACCTGGCGAAATAATGACCGAATGTAGTCGCACTTGTTGCTTTTCTAAGGCCTCATCTTCAGCGTCCGAAATACCATGAAAATAGCCTTTGAATAATTGGTAACGCTCTTCACGAAATAACCGAATACGTTTAACAACACGATGTAGCGGAACCCCTAGTAACATGAGCGCATGCGAAGCTAGCATTAAACTGCCTTCTAGAATTTCCGGGACAACTTCAGTCGCCCCAGCTTCACGCAAGGCCTCCATATTAGAATCATCTACGGTGCGCACAATAACAGGCAACTGTGGATAGTTTTCTTGCACAATGTGTAAAATCTTCATTGCGGCACGATTATCGGCATAACTAATCACCAAAGCTTTGGCGCGCGCCCCCCCTGCCGCCTCTAGTACCACACGCCTAGCCGCATCACCAAACATAACATTTTCACCAGCCGATGCTGCTTCCAATACCCTTGATGGATCAATGTCTAAAGCTACAAAAGGAATCTGCTCTTCTTGCAGAAAGCGGCCTAGAAACTGGCCACTACGCCCATATCCGCAAATAATAACGTGATTATGTAAGTGCTTACCAACCGCATCTATGTCCTGTACGACTTGGCCGCTATTGCGACTATAGCTTTTAGCTACACGACGGGCGATACGACCATTATATTGAATCAAAAAAGGTGCTATCACCATAGACAATAATGAGGCCGCAAGTATGAGCTGCAACGCTGGGCCACTAATCAATTTTTGTTCGACACCTAAAGCCAAAATCACGAAACTAAACTCACCGGCTTGCGCTAATATCAAACCCGTCCGAATAGCTACGCCTGTTTCATATTGCATCAGGCGGATGACTAAAGTCACAATCGCAGCTTTAAGTAAAATAAATGCCACTAAAATCAACAATACCAAACCTAGGTTATTAAAGATTTGCTGCAGATTTAACAACATGCCGACGCTGATGAAAAATAAACCTAACAAAATGTCACGAAATGGTGAAATGTCAGACTCCACCTGATAACGAAATTTAGTTTCTGAAATCAACATGCCTGCGATAAACGCACCTAGCGCATAAGACAAACCGGCTAATTTAGTGGCAAAGGCTAACAGCAAAGTCACCATTAAAACATTCATGACAAATAGCTCGCGTGAACGTTGGCCTGCCACAATATTAAACCAAGGATTAATGAGCCACTTACCCACGGTAAATAGAAATAACAGCATGGCAGCGGCTTTTAAAAGTGCAAAACCAAGCACGTCCGTTAAATTAGCACCCGCCACGCCTAAAGCTGGAATAAGTACCAAAATGGGCACTACCGCAATATCCTGAAACAGCAACACGCCTATACTTAAACGGCCGTGGCGAGAATTTAAATCTACTCGTTCTGCCAATATTTTAGAAACGATGGCGGTAGAAGACATGGCCAAAGCAGAGCCAATAACAAAGGCTACCGGCCAATCTAAACCAGCTAATTTGGCTATACCCATCACAATCGCAAGTGTAATAAACACTTGCGCACCGCCTAAACCCAGTACCTTTTTGCGCATAGCATAAAGCTGCGGCAAGCTAAATTCCAGCCCAATACTAAACATTAAAAATACAATGCCAAATTCAGCAAATTCCTTCGTTGCTTCTGTATCTGGCAGCAAGCCAAACGTATGCGGGCCTAATGCCATCCCCACCAAAAAATAAGCCAACATGGCAGGTAAGCGAAACGCACGGAATACGGCTACAGCCAATACCGAACTAATGAGCAGCACTAAAATTAAAGGTAATGTTTCGAACATGATTTGTTGCTTATATAATTAAGGGTTTTATTTTTACTATTGTTTCACATCTGCCACGCGGATACGAAAATATATTGATAGCAAAATTTGTGCCTAAAACAAGAATATTTTGCTGTTTTTACGATAATTGTCATTATTAGCTACTGTTTAGGCTTTATAAGTACAGCTTTCCCTTTTATACTAAGCAATAATTATGTCCAGTTTAAGAAGTCTGCTTAAGAGAAATGTCATTGCCTTTAACTAAAGATCAGCAAACCAATTGTCAACAAGCTACTTTGCAGTTAGCACGCGATATATTATTGCTAGAAGCCAATGAAATTAATGCTCTTGCAACTAGGCTGGATAGTCAATTCACGGATGCTGTAACACTTATCTTGCAATGCAAGGGGCGTGTTGTTGTAAGTGGCATGGGAAAGTCAGGCCATATAGGCGGAAAAATCGCCTCAACCTTTGCCAGCACTGGTACGCCAGCATTTTTTATGCATCCAGCTGAAGCAAGTCATGGCGATTTGGGCATGATTACAGATGGCGACATTGTCATTGCACTTTCAAATTCGGGTGAAAGCGATGAAATTCTCGCTATTGTGTCCCCATTAAAAAGACTGGGCGCAAGCATCATCGCTATCACAGGCAATGACTCCTCGACCTTAGCAAAGGCTGCTGATATTCACTTAAGTGCGCATGTAGCAAAAGAGGCTTGTCCTCTCGGCTTAGCTCCTACTTCAAGTACAACGGTAGCGCTAGCATTAGGTGATGCCTTGGCTTTATGTGTGCTAGATCAACGCGATTTTACTGCAGAAGATTTCGCTCGTTCCCACCCTGGTGGCAGTCTTGGCAGACGTTTACTTATTCATGTAAATGATCTTATGCGTACCGGCACAAAAATCCCACAAGTGACTATTAATGCCAGCTTATCCGATGGCTTGTTAGAAATGACGCGTAAAGGACTTGGGCTTACCGCCATTATTGATGATAACCATAAGCCCATTGGTATTTTTACCGACGGTGATTTACGACGCGCATTTGAACAAAATATCAATGTCACCACGTCAGGAATTAAAGATGTGATGCATCAACCGCCCTTGACGATTCATCAAGACAAATTAGCTATTGAAGCAGTTGAAATTATGGAACAACGCAAAGTTAACGCGCTATTAGTCACCAATGATGCTGGTATTTTGGTTGGCGCCCTCAATATGCATGACCTTTTATTAGCCAAGGTAGTTTAACTGCAAATGACCATCAATTCACCCCTACCTGAGTTACTTAATCCTGAGTTAAAAGCACGCTTCAAAAACAT
>CANNEG010000031.1:0-16810 GCA_947503455.1 Betaproteobacteria bacterium | reverse complement strand
TCTAAAATTAGTCATAGGCTTACCCATACTAATAGCTTCCATTAGCGTAGTCGGCGCAACCGCTTTAGTCGCATCGTCGGCTAAAGCTGGCAACGCGTACATGGTGGAAATTGCCGTTAATAAATAAATGCTTAATGTACGATTCATATTAATATCCTCTCGCGTTTAAAATAAATTCTTCAGCTTCTGGCTGGGGTTGACCTATAGACCGATGATTAAGGGCTTGACCGGCCGAATCTTGAGTTTCTTTAGGTGTAAACCAAGCTAATTTTTCTCTAAGCTTTACAACATCGCCAATAATCAACAAACATGGTGACTTAAGCTTGGCCGCCATCACCTTATGATGGAGCGTTTCCAGCGTGCCTGTGACCACTTTTTGATGTTTGGTGGTGCCTTGTTGAATGGCGGCGGCAGACAAGCTTGGGCTCATGCCATGTTCAATCATTTTTTGACAAATTTCAGCCAGCCCACCTAGCCCCATGTAAATGACGACTGTTTGATGTGGCCGTGTGAGCGCGGTCCAGTCTAGGTTAACTGTGCCATCTTTCAGATGACCGGTCGTATATAACACTGATTGTGCATAATCACGATGAGTCAGCGGGATGCCTGCATAACTGGATACACCGTTAGCTGCAGATATACCTGGTACCACTTGAAATGGAATACCCCATGCCGCTAACGTTTCAATTTCTTCTCCTCCACGACCAAAAATAAATGGGTCGCCCCCTTTTAAGCGCACAACATTTTTGCCCTGCAATGCAAGCTTAATTAATAGCGTGTTGATTTCTTCCTGAGGTAATGTGTGGTTAGCGCGTGTTTTACCTACATAGATGCATTCAGCGCCTTGATGCACAAGCGCCATTACATCATCACTCACCAAAGCATCATAAACAACGACATCTGCGCTTTGTAATAAGCGTAAAGCGCGGATGGTAAGTAATTCTGAATCACCGGGCCCGGCACCCACTAAATATACCTCACCATAGTAAGATTTTTTGGTGGCGGAATCAGCAAAAGAATCTCCATGCGTGTAGTTCACACCAACCCCCCATCGAACTTAAGTAAATTTGATTTAGCTTCCATGTTTAAAATTTAAACATAAAGTAAATTTTAAAATCTTGACTGACATCAAGGATTTCATATTTTATTTAAGACAATATGACATTTATTCGGGGGAGCCCTAAATTGCTTCATGCTTTAAATCACTATTACTAGAGAAGGGTGTCAAATGAAAAAGTTAAATTTGGTTGCATCAGTGCTTGCCATGTCAGTAGCAAGTATTTTTAATGTTGCGTATGCAGATGAAGCTGTAGCACTAACGGCTACACAAAAAGTATCCGCATCCAAGATTTACTTTGAACGCTGTGCTGGTTGTCACGGCATTCTTCGTAAAGGTGCTACGGGTAAAAATCTAGAACCTGTCAACACTAATAAGTTAGGACATGCACGTTTAGAAAAAATCATTGCTTATGGCACTGAAGGCGGGATGGTTAACTTTGATGACATTTTAACTAAAGAAGAAATTTCGCTCATGGCGACTTATATTCAGAATACACCAGAATCCCCACCGGAATGGGGTATGAAGGAAATGATGGATAACTACAAGTTGGTCGTTAAGCCAGAAGATCGTCCTAAAAAACAAATGAACAAAATCAACCTAAAAAATGTGTTCTCTGTGACATTGCGTGACGCGGGTGAAGTGGCATTGATTGACGGTGATACCAAGAAAATTTGGGGTATTGTTAAAACGGGTTATGCCGTACATATTTCTCGCCTATCTGCTTCTGGCCGTTATGTTTACGTCATCGGTCGTGATGGCAAGCTTGATATGATTGACATGTGGTATGAGCAGCCAACTGTCGTGGCTACACTAAAAGTGGGTATTGAAGCGCGCTCAGTGGAAACCTCTAAATTCAAGGGCTTTGAAGATAAATACGTAGTTGCTGGGGATTATTGGCCACCTCAGTACGTCATCACAGACGGCGATACGCTGAAACCATTAAAAATTGTGTCAACTCGCGGCATGACAGTAGACGGTGAGTACCATCCAGAGCCGCGTGTAGCATCTATTGTGGCGAGTGAGATTAAGCCGGAATGGGTGATTAACGTTAAAGAAACTGGCATGATTAAGCTGGTAGATTACTCAGATATTAAAAATCTGAAAGAAACCACGATTGAATCTGCAAAATTCCTACATGATGGCGGTTGGGATTCTACTAAACGTTATTTCTTAGTCGCTGCCAATGCGTCTAACAAAGTTGCCGTGGTAGATACCAAAACTGGTAAGTTGGCAGCGTTGGTGGAGACTAAAGCTAAGCCGCATCCAGGTCGTGGCGCTAACTTTGTACACCCTAAATTTGGCCCAGTGTGGGCAACCTCTCACCTAGGTGCAGATGTTATTTCACTCATCGGTACAGACCCAGTAAAACATCCAGCTCAAGCTTGGAAAGTAGTGCAAGAACTGAAAAATCACGGTGGAGGCTCGCTGTTTGTGAAAACTCATCCAAAATCAAGCCACTTGTGGACAGATGCACCGTTGAATCCTGATAAGGATGTGGCGGGATCAGTTTCTGTATACGACATCAAAAATCTAGACAAACCACCAGTCATTATTGATGTTGCTAAATTGGCTGATTTGCCAGAGTCAAAATCGTTCAAGCGTGCAGTGCAGGCTGAGTACAATGCGGATGGCACTGAGGTGTGGTACTCAATTTGGGCAGGCAAAGCTGATGCATCTGCGATTGTAGTGATGGACGATAAAACGCTTACAGTGAAATCTGTAATCAAGGATCCTAAATTGATCACGCCGACTGGCAAGTTTAACGTCTACAACACGCAGCACGACATTTACTAAGTCTAAGCAGAGCGGTCAGAAGATATATTCCTCTGACCGTTTATTTACTCTAAGAAGGAATATTCAGAATGCTATTTTCAAGCTGTTTAGCAAAATTACGCAAACCTAGTGTTAAGTACTCGTTGCTTACGCTTTTAGGTGGTGGCTTTATTGCCGGCATTCTGTTTTGGGGTGGCTTCAATACTGCCATGGAGGCGACCAACAAACTGGAGTTCTGTATTGGTTGCCACGAGATGCGCGACAATGTATATCAGGAATACAAAAAAACCATTCACTATTCCAATCGGACGGGTGTACGTGCAGTGTGTTCTGATTGCCATGTGCCCAAGGACTGGACGCACAAAATGATTCGCAAGATTCAAGCTAGTAAGGAAGTGTATGGCAAGATTATGGGCACCATCAACACCAAAGAAAAGTTTGAAGCTAAGCGCTTGCAGTTGGCTAGAAACGAATGGGCGCGCATGAAAGCTTCCGACTCTCGCGAGTGTCGTAACTGCCATACTTTTGATGGTATGGATGTAGCAAAACAAAAGACAAGAGCAGCAAAACAGCACGAAAATGCTAAGAAAAATAATATGACCTGCATAGATTGCCATAAGGGTATTTCCCACAATTTGCCAAAAGGTATGACGGAAGAAGAGGCCGGCGGTTAGGCTTAGGGTAGTGACATCATTGAAAAATATTTTGATAGGAGAATCAATATGAATAAAATCTTAATTACTTCTGCATTGGGCTTAATGTTAGTCTCAATGGCAGGTTCAGTGTTAGCCGTGCCAGATTGGAGCAGCGTGCCCTTTCGTAAAGTGACAGTGTTTCACCCGGGTACTTCTGGTGTTGAGTGGATATTGAATGGTATTCAGCATGGCGGTGCAGTCGGCTTGAAAAAAGGCGAACGCTGTATTAGTTGTCATGAGGATGAAAAAACTCAGAGCATTGACATTAATGCTGACAAGATTATGAAAGCAGAAACGCTAAAAAGCGACAAACTTGAACCTACGCCTATCAGTAACCATGTTGGTACAGTTCCAGTTACCGTGCAAGCGGCAAATGATGGCACTAACCTTTACTTGCGCTTTAGTTGGAAAGAACCTAAAGGTGGCATGGATAAAATGGATAAGGATAACCCTGTTAAATTAGCGGTGATGCTTGAAGATAACAAAGTTGTTGCCAAAGACGCTAAAGGCAAAGAAGTGCAAATCGGCATGGCCGGCGGTTGCTGGGGAACTTGCCACACGGACGCTCGTACCATGCCAGGTGCGGATGACAAGAAAACCAAGTACGTTACAGGCGGTTCACTTGCAAACGGTAATTATTATGACTTGATGCAGTGGAAAAGCGGTAAAGGTGCTAAACCAGTCGATGGCTATGTTGCTGACAAGCGCGTAATGACTGGTGGTACTGCTTTGGTTGGCGCAGAAGGCAAAAAAGAGGGTGACACTTGGACCGTTACATTTACACGTAAATTAACTGGTGGCAATGGTGATATCGCATTGGTTTCTGGCAAAACCTATAACATGGGTTTTGCTATTCATAGCGATAACACCGCAGGTCGTTTTCACCATGTGTCGTTTGGCTACAGCCTAGGCATTGATACGAAAGCTGATATTACTGCGGCTAAGTAATTATTTAGAGTGCAGCTGAGAACAAGCGCTCTGTGACTACAAGGGGGCCTAGCCCCCTTTTTTTACGGTATGCAGATGCGAGATAGAGGTGTTATGCAATGAAGAATAGGTTGAAATTATTATTACTGTTAGTGAAGTTTGCTACATGGAGTATTTACAGTCAGGCTAATGAAGTAGTCGGGGTGAAAATTGAGCAAATGCAGTTTGCTCCACAGCATTTAACCATCAAGGCTGGCACTACGGTCACTTGGATCAACATGGAGAAGCGCAGTAATCATTCAGTATTCTTTGAGCAGGAAGGTTTAGCAGAGTCTGACCGCCTGTTTCCAGGCGAAACTTGGCAAAGAATATTTGATAAGCCGGGTGTTTATCCTTACATTTGCGGCCCGCACCCAGACATGACTGGCACTGTAGAAGTAACACCTTAGTGACATGTTGATTAAGTCAATGCCAGCAGGGCAAGGTGTAAGTTTGATTTTTATGACGGCCTTGATTGTTTGTAGTAGTCATGCCACTTATGCCAGTGAAGCAGTCAGCCAACCTAGGCAACGTGAGATTGTGCAATTGGTTCGCAATGACTGCGGCTCCTGCCACGGTATGACGTTAAAAGGCGGTTTAGGGCCAGCGTTATTGCCGGAAAGTTTGCGTGATAAAGCACCAGAAAGTTTGCGTGAGACCATATTGCGCGGTCGTACTGGCACTGCCATGCCACCGTGGTCAACATTTATCAGTGAGATAGAAGCAAATTGGATAGTAGAGCAGTTAATGAAAGGTTTTCCTGATGCGTATTAAATACTTGCTTCCCATTTTGGCGCTTGCAATGACACTGGCAAGCTGTGCTGGAGCACCACTGCGTGGCACAGGTGATCTCGGCCTAGTCATTGAGCGTGATGTTGGTCGTGTGCAGGTGGTGGATACTTCTGCACGTAAAGTTTTGGCAACAATTGCTGGTTTGGGTGATTTGTCTCATGCCTCTGTGGTGTTCAGCCGTGATGGCCGTTATGGCTATGTATTTGGGCGCGATGGCGGGTTGACCAAGGTCGACCTACTCAAGCGCGCTATCGAAAAGCGCATCATACAAGCAGGTAATAGCATCGGTGGTGCAGTCTCCCAGAACGGCCGCTACGTAGCGGCGCAAAATTACACCCCAGGCGGTGTCAAAGTATTTGATGCCGTCACCCTTCAGTTAGTGGCAGACATCCCTGCCGTTTATGGTAATCAGCAATTGTCAAAAGTTGTTGGTTTGGTTGATGCCCCAGGCAATCAATTTGTTTTTAGTCTATTCGATGCGGGTGAAATATGGGTTGCAGATATTAGTAATCCTACACAAGTAAAAATTCAAAAATTCGCTGCAGGCAAGCAGCCTTACGATGGGTTAATTACACCAGACGGCCGTCATTACATTGCAGGGCTATTTGGTGAAGACGGGCTAGCGCTACTCGATTTATGGCACCCAGAACAAGGGGTAAAACGTATATTAGATGGCTATGGACGTGGTGAAGAGAAATTACCTGTTTATAAAATGCCGCATCTGCGTGGTTGGGCCGTAGCAGGCACGCGCGCCTATTTACCGGCCATTGGCCGCCATGAATTATTAGTGGTTGACACCCAAACTTGGAAAGAAGTAGCCCGCATTCCCGTAGCAGGGCAACCTGTGTTTGCGATTGCGCGTCCTGATGGACGACAAGTTTGGGTAAATTTTGCCTTTCCAGATAATGGCCAAGTGCAAGTTGTGAATACTGAAATACAGCAAATTGTGCAAACATTACAGCCTGGTCGCGCTGTTCTACATCTAGAATTTACACCTCGTGGTGAAGCCGCTTGGGTATCATCTCGCGATGATAATCGAGTGACTGTATACGACACGCAGACTCTGAAAGCGATTACTGAATTTGCAGCGTCATCGCCAAGCGGCATCTTTTTCACCCACCGCGCTGGCAGGATGGGATTCTAACCATGAATGGCTTTAATCTCATTGAACAGCGCTTGTTGAATGAATTTCAGCACGATTTTCCGCTGATTAAACGACCATATCTCGCGATTGGCAACAAGCTAGGAATAACCGAAGACGAAGTCATTACGCGTTTAACTCACTTAAGTGCGCAAGGTGTGGTGAGTCGTGTGGGGCCAGTATTTAGCCCTGGTTGCATAGGCGTTAGTACGCTTGCAGCGCTTGCTGTGCCAGTTGAAAATCTTGATGACATAGCTAGTTGGATTAATGCACTCCCTGAGGTTAATCATAACTACCAACGTGAACACACTTACAACTTATGGTTTGTTGTGGCAGCGTTAGATCAACCGCGTCTTAATGCGGTGCTAGAAAAAATTAACCAGTATGTAGGCTTACCTATGCTGGTACTACCAATGCTTGAGCCATTTCATATTGACTTAGGGTTTGATTTGCATGGGCAATGTGGGGCATACCCTAGAGTCTCTGCTAGTACATCTGCTATAACATTAGATGCCGCTCAAACCGCACTTGTCGCCGAACTGCAATCGGGCATTAAACTAGAATATCAGCCATTTGCCAGCCTGAACACCGATGTTAACTTAGACGAAGATGCGATTATTCGCCAAGTTACGAACTGGTGTGATGAAGGTGTAATTAAGCGATTTGGTGTGGTGGTTAGACACCACGAATTAGGTTATCGTGAAAATGCTATGGTGGTATGGGATGTGCCGGATAATCAAGTGAGCGCCATAGGGCGATTAGCGGCGCAACAAGAAGGCGTCACTTTGTGCTATCGTCGTCCGCGCCAATTGCCAGACTGGCCATTTAATTTATTCTGTATGGTGCATGGTACTAACCGACAAGTGGTCCTTGAGCAAATTAATACCCTTGCTAAAAACACGGGTCTTGCAGATTTTCAAATGCAGATATTATTTAGTTGCCGACGTTTCAAGCAACAGGGAGCGCGCTATGTGGCAAATGGACGCAACTGATAAAGCGATTATCAATGGCTTACAAGGCGGCCTACCGATTTGCGAACGTCCTTATCAAGCCATGGCCTTGCAATTTCAGATAAGTGAGGCAGCGCTCATTTCACGACTAGAGAACTTGCTCACGCAAAAAGTACTGACACGCTTCGGACCCATGTTTCAGATAGAACGCATGGGGGGCGCTTTTAGCTTAGCGGCCATGCGAGTGCCTGAGGCCGACTACAATCGTGTTTCAGAGGTCGTCAATGCCATGTCAGAAGTTGCGCATAACTATCAACGCGAGCATGCCTTTAATATGTGGTTTGTACTGGCCACGGCAACGCCTGAAGGTATTGCCAATGTTATTGCCCGCATTGAAGACCAAACAGGTTACCCTGTTTACAACATGCCAAAAGAAAAAGAATTTTTTGTAGGGGCAAGGTTTACCGCATGACAGAATTAAGCAACATCAAGTTAGATGAAATTGACCGCGCTATCATACAAGCCACACAAGCAGGCTTGCCTTTGACACCAAGGCCATATCACGACATTGCCGCACAAATTAACGTTGCCCCAGCGCTCGTCATGCAACGTATGCAAGCTATGTTGAATAACGGGGTCATTCGTCGCATGGGTGCGGTACCCAATCATTATGCTTTAGGATGGCATGCCAATGGCATGACGGTATGGGATGTGCAAGATGAACACATCGACCAGCTAGGACAAAAAATTGGCGCACTTGAATTTGTCAGCCATTGTTACCGTCGGCCTCGCCGACTACCCGAATGGTCTTATAACTTATTTGCCATGGTGCATGGGCGCGACCGCAATGAAGTGGAAGCCAAAACTGCAGAAATTGCAGAACTGTTAATGCCATATTGCAAGACACACACGACGCTGTACAGCACAAAAATATTAAAAAAAACCGGACTAAGAATTTAGGAAAACCAGTATGTTTAGAATCAGCCAATACATGCAAGAAATTGCCAATCCAACACCACTAGGCATCAAGCGTAATCCGCCTGGACCGGTTGTGATTTGGAATTTGATTCGTCGCTGCAACCTCACTTGTCAGCATTGTTATTCCATTTCTGCCGATAAGGATTTTCCTGGTGAATTAAATACGAATGAAGTGTTTACTGTCATGGATGACCTTAAAGCCTTCCATGTTCCCGTGCTAATACTTTCTGGAGGTGAGCCTTTGTTACGCCCAGATATTTTTGACATCTCACGGCGCGCCAAAACCATGGGCTTTTATGTGGGGCTGTCTTCTAATGGCACTTTGATTACTGAGGATAACATTGAACAAATCGCGGACATTGGCTTTGATTACGTAGGTGTAAGCCTAGACGGCATTGAAGCGACGCACGACAAATTTCGTCGTAAACAAGGTGCATTCAAAGAATCACTACACGGCATAAAGTTGTGTAGCGAAGCTGGAATTAAAGTCGGGGTACGCTTCACACTAACGCAAGACAATGCTCACGACCTGCCTGCTTTATTGCAATTGACGGAAGACCACGGTATCGATAAATTTTATCTATCTCACCTCAACTACGCAGGGCGCGGCAACATCAACCGCAAACACGATGCTGTGATGGAAACTACGCGTAAGGCGATGGATCTGCTGTTTGATACCTGCTGGAACGATATTCAGCAAGGCAGACACCGCGAATTCGTGACAGGTAATAATGATGCTGATGGTGTGTATTTGCTGTTCTGGGTACGTAAAAACTTCCCACATTTAGAGGCGCATATCCGCGCTAAACTGGCGCAATGGGGTGGCAATAGTAGTGGTGTTAATGTGGCGAATATCGACAATTTAGGCGTGGTGCATCCTGACACTTTTTGGTGGCATTATCCGCTGGGTAATGTGAAAGATCGCCCATTTTCAGAAATATGGCAAGATACTTCTGATCCATTGATGGCTGGGTTTAAAGCTAGCCCTAGAAAACTAAAAGGCCGTTGTGGGGATTGTACTTATTTTGATATATGTGGAGGCAATACACGCGTGCGCGCACAGCAACTCACGGGCGACCCTTGGCAAGAAGACCCCGCTTGTTACTTAACTGATGAGGAAATCGGCGTAGCTGAAGGTGGCGAGCGTGTCAAAATGACCCCGTATGTGCAGATTCGGAGAGTGGTTTGATGCGTTCTTTAGTTTTGTTTTCAATGCTGACAATGGCCTGCCTGCAAGCTTTTGCCGCAGATGCACCCACGTTATTCTCGCAGAATTGCGCCAGTTGCCACGGCGCAGATCGGCTGGGCGGAACAGGCCCAGCGTTACTGCCAGAAAGCCTTGAGCGACTGAAAAAACCAGCGGCGCTCAAAACTATTACGGAGGGACGCGTTGCTACGCGCATGCCGACTTTTGCTGATAAATTATCCAGTGACGAGATTATGTCGCTTTTAGATTACGTATTCACACCGCTTGCCAAGGCCCCTACTTGGGGTGAAGCTGAGATTCGCGCATCTCGTATTGAAGTGAATAAAGCTGGCAGTCTGCCCGATAAGCCTGCATACAAAGCTGACATGCTTAATTTATTCATTGTTGTAGAGACAGGTGATCACCACGCTACTTTGTTGAATGGCGACACCTTTGAGCCGATTAAGCGCTTTCCTACGCGCTTTGCCTTACACGGCGGGCCAAAATTCTCCCCTGATGGCCGTTATGTTTACTTTGCCTCACGCGATGGCTGGGTGTCCAAATTTGATATCTGGAATCTCGAATACATTGCTGAAATACGTGTAGGTATCAATACACGTAATATTGCGGTTTCCAGCGATGGCCGCTATGTGATGGCCGCAAACTATTTACCAAATACCGTCGTAGTGCTTGATGCTAATGATCTTGCATTGATTAAAACCATTGCAGTGGTCGACGAAGATGGTAAAGCTTCACGCGCTTCAGCTGTGTATGATGCTGCGCCACGCAAAAGCTTTGTTGTAGCGCTAAAAGATGTGCCAGAGCTTTGGGAGGTAAGCTACGATGATGACGCACAAGCTATTACTACGGGGCTAGTGCATGACTATCGCATGGCTGAAGCTATGGCGATGCCAGGCAAATTTAATCCGCGCCGCACGCATTTAGAATCCGTACTCGATGACTTTTTTTTCGATCAACAATATGATTACCTCATTGGTGCCTCCCGAGAGGGTGTAGGGCAAGTTGTTGACTTGGATATTCGGCGAAAAATCGCTGACATAGCATTACCCGGTATGCCGCACTTAGGTTCTGGTATCACGTGGCAATGGCAAGGCAAACCTGTGCTGGCAACGCCTAATCTAAAAGACGGTGTCGTCACGGTCATTGATATGCAAAGCTGGAAAGTGGTAAAACAAATTAAAACACCGGGACCGGGTTTCTTTATGCGTAGCCACGAAAATACTCGCTACGCTTGGACGGATGTATTTAACGGCACCGTAAAAGATACGTTGCAATTAATAGATAAACAGACCTTAGAAATAGCAGCAACCATCACGCCCGCTCTAGGTAAAACCGCAGCTCACGTTGAGTTCACCCGCGATGGCAAATATGCGCTAGTTAGCGTATGGGAAAATGACGGGGCACTGGTTATTTATAATGCGGAAACGTTACAAGAAATCAAACGACTACCTATGAATAAGCCTTCAGGTAAATATAACGTGTACAACAAGATTACTCGCTCATCTGGGACTAGCCACTAAAAATGATATGTTGCTAAGAGGTCATTTGCGCATACAGTAATGGCAGTTCTTTTGGTAAATCTTCTGGTTTACGTATTACGGCAAATCCACTTGCACCAAACAAGTGGGGTAGATATTCGTTAGCTTCATTATCTATCGTTACGCAAAATGGACGCAGACCTTGCTGGCGAGCTTCGCGCAATGCCATACGCGTATCTTCTATCCCATAGCGCCCTTCATAACGATCTAAATCATTAGGTTTGCCATCAGTGAGTAGCAGCAATAAACGCTGTCGCTGTGGTTGTGCTGCAAGCAATGTGGAAGCGTAACGAATGGCAGCACCCATGCGCGTGTAATAACCCGGCTTAATGCCTTGAATACGTCCTCTTACCTGACTGTCATACCGTTCTTCAAAACTCTTTAAATGATTAAAGCGTACATGGCCTCGTTTGAGTGAAGAAAATCCGTACATCGCAAATCGGTCGCCTGTGGCTGTCAGGGCTTCTGAAAACAAAAACAAGCTATCTCGAATCACATCAATCACCCGCGCATGGTCAGACGCATAAGCATCAGTAGACAGTGACAGATCAGCCAACAATAGGCAGGCTAAATCCCGCTGCTGATTAACTTGAGCACGGTAGAGTCCTCTGCTATCGGCATGAACCCCACTTAGCAAATCAGCCTCTTGCCGCACCCATGCATCAAGATCAATTTCTTCACCGTCTTGTTGCCCTTTAAGCCAAACTCTGGTGGGGGCTAAAGCCTGGAACTGGCTGCGTAAACGACGCGCTGTTCTACGTAATTGCGCGGGTAATTCGCAAGGTACGGTTTGCGCTGAAACCATTTCTTGCAGACGACAATAATCAACTTGCATCAATTGTTTTTTGTAATCCCATTCGGGTAAGGATATACCCTCGCCGAGCGGTGTTTCATCTTCACCTGCAGGGGGTAAATCAAGATCAAAGCGTAATTTAGCCACACTGGTTTCGCCATCTCTGGCCACCGTCATGCTGTCCATATCTTCTGCTGCTAGGGCGGCACTTTCAATATCATCCTCTTCATCTTGAGGGCGATTGACATTGATGTATTCTGTCCATGAAAACAAGCTTTCCGCGCGAAACATCATCAAGAACCCATCTTTCCCATCTGGCATATCGGTGCGTTCAGCTGCATGCTTACGGCGGCTTTTTGCGATGTTGGCATCCTCAGAAGAATCTCTTTCTGGCGCACCATCTCCTGCTGAAATATTACTGCTAGCACTAGCTGGTGGGTTGGGATGTGTCCATAAAGCAACTGGATAAAAAGGCGTTTTTGAAGGGGGTAAAGTCTTAACACTACCTGGTTGCATTAAGGCCTGACGGATTGCAAATTCCTGGGCAGCTTCAGCTGCTGGCAGGTTTTCTGGATTAACCCGTAAAGGTAATAGCGCTGCAACTAAACATTGATAGCGTGGAACAAGGCCAGGAAATCGCGCTAGCGTTGTTAAGGTAGCCTGCTGATTGTGCTGTATCCATGACAAATTATGATCAACATTAACCGCTGAAAGTGCTACTAGCCACAAATATAAATCACGATTAAGGCTACGTTCAGAAAAAATTGATATGCGTTCAGGTAAACGCAACGTCTCCCCATCACGCCATGATAATTCGACACGCTCTCCGCTAGTGGCTAACCGTTCTTTCCAACGACGTCGTGCACCATGCCGAGTTGCGGGTGCCGCAGATAAATTTAAACCTGGGTCGCCGCCTAATGCACGGAAGAAAATGGCCGCAGTTTTGCTAATTTCATCAAGGCTGACCGTAGCCTCGGTATGTTGCTTATCAGCAACACGTGTCACCAGTTTATGCCAAAGTTCTCCAACGTATTCTTCCATAATTAGTGGCCAAATGTAGCATCTATAACTTCGCGTAAGGCCACTGCAGTTTCTGGATCATCCGTTAAGGTTTCTACCAATGCAGCCCGGCATGCCAGAGTCGGATTACAGCCATCCTTAATCAGCGTGGCGGCATAAACCAGTAAGCGTGTACTGGCCACTTCCTCTAAATCATGATCACGTAGTGTGCGGAAAGCATTTGCAATAGAGACTAAGCGCTTCGCCGTCATTGCATCAATGCCAGATTCTCCCACTAAGATAGCTTCCTCTTGGGCTGCCGGTGGGAAATCAAATGCCAGCGAAATGAAGCGTTGCCGAGTAGAAGGCTTCATTCCTTTCAGAAAGTTTTGATAACCAGGGTTGTATGACACCACCAACATAAAAGACGGCGGTGCGACTAATAATTCACCGGTACGATCTATCGGCAAAATACGGCGATCATCAGCCAATGGATGCAACACAACCGTGGTATCTTTTCGTGCTTCTACCACTTCATCCAAATAGCAAATACCACCTTCACGTACCGCCCGCGTTAAGGGCCCATCACTCCATACGGTTTGGCCATCCACAATCAGGTGGCGTCCCACCAAGTCGGCGGCGGTTAAGTCGTCGTGACAAGCAACCGTATGTAATGGCAAGCCCAGCTTGGCTGCCATATGGGCGACAAAGCGCGTTTTACCACAGCCTGTTGGCCCTTTAATCAGCAAGGGTAAGCGGTTACGCCATGCCCGTTCAAACAGCTCAATTTCACTGCCTTGCACTTGGTAAAAAGGTAGGTTTTGCATGATGATTCCTGTATTACTTTATAAAGGAGTAAATATTATGCTAATAAGCACTAAGTCAAACTGATTAAATAGGCGAATGCAATTAGCCCGCCAACTATAACAAAGTAGCCAAACATAATGCCTCGCCAAAGCAACCTAGTATGACGCAATGCCATAAAATAATTCGCCACCATTTGGCTTTTAATCATAGTGATAAACAGTAATAGCAGCATGGTGCTTTTACCCACCATCCCAGCTTCACCGATACGCCATGTGGTAAGCGTCAATACCACTAAAATGAGCCAAATAACAGTAGCACCAATGTTTGATTGTGGATTAGCTTTTTCCATCATAGCCCTAGCGAATAATGTAAACCAATGGAAAAAGGATAATCCATAAAAAATCTACCATGTGCCAAAACGAGGCGCCTGTTTCTACACCCACATAATCTTGCGCACTGTAGCCTCCCCTTCGCACTTTAAAGATGATGAAGGCTAATATAATCATACCCATGAGCACATGCATGAAATGAAAAAAAGTAAGCGATAAATAAAACATATAAAAAGCGTTAGTGCTCATGCTGATATCGGCGGCATACTTGGCGTGAAACTCCACCAGTTTAATGCTAATAAATATGCCGCCAAGCAAAAAAGCACCAGTAAGCCAATATACGCATTGCTTCGATAAGCCTTGTTTAATAGCAGTCACACCACGCACCACAAAATAACTACTGGAAATGAGCACTAAAGTGTTGATTGCGCCAGACGTACGACTTAAAGTAAGCTGCGACTCATTGAATAGCTCAACATGATATGCACGGGTAAAGGCATAAGCCACAAACAAAACGCCAAATACCAGCATTTCAGCGAAGATAAAAATCCAAAGCGCAAAGTCACCTGGCAGGTCTTTTTTGCCGGTAGCCGATTGATAATTCGACATTTCTACTATGCCAATGTGGGCAGTTTGAGCGTCCAATTTGTAATTCCAATATATTGCACTACGTTAAATAAGCTAGCAGATTGAAGCATGCACTGTTGTATCTGTTTGTTCATTGATACATATCAAGTAATAAAAAAAGAGGGGCAATCGCCCCTCTTTTTTTAATTGCCGCTCATTTAATTACTCAATTGCGCGACTTTCGCCTTTGACAAAGAAACTGCCGATATAAAGCAACAGGCCTATCAAAAACACAACACCAGCTGCCTCACGTGCCCAGTAAAAGATCGATATTGAATCTTGTACCGCCATAAAGCTCATCGGAGTAGTTGATATGCGTTGCAGCCAGATTTGCACAACACCAGCACCCGTAAGTAGTAGTGCGATAAAGAACATGGATACGGTCATTAACCAGAAAGACCACATCTCCATAATCTGCGCTCTTTCTGGGTTGGCAGCACGGCCCCGAAGAATTGGCATGGCATAAGAGATCATCGTTAACACGACTAATGCATAAGCCCCATAAAATGCTAGGTGACCATGCGCTGCCGTTAATTGCGTACCGTGTGCATAGTAGTTGATTGGAGCGAGTGTATGTAAGAAACCCCATACGCCTGCACCTAAAAATGCCACAACACTAGTACCCAGCGCCCAAAGTACCGCCGCTTTGTTTGGATGCTCACGGCGGCGTTTATTCACCATGTTGAATGCAAATACCGTCATCATAAAGAATGGAATTGGCTCTAATGCAGAGAATATTGAACCCCACCATTGCCAGTAAGCTGGTGTGCCTATCCAGTAATAGTGGTGACCCGTACCGATAATACCTGTTACTAATGTCATGGTAATGATGACGTATAACCATTTTTCAATTACTTCACGGTCAACGCCTGTTACTTTAATTAACACGAAAGCTAACATGGCACCAAGAATCAATTCCCATACGCCTTCTACCCAAAGATGCACCACCCACCACCAGTAAAATTTATCTTTTACTAAATTGACTGGGTTGTAGAACGAGAACAGGAAGAATACTGCCAAACCAAGCATGCCGAGCGTCAAAATTAAGCTGATTGCAGTTTTACGGCCTTTCAGCATAGTCATGGTGATGTTAAACAACCAAGACAGCGCAACTAGCACAATACCTACTTTCGTAGGTAACGGCTGCTCTAGGAACTCGCGCCCCATGGTATTGAGTAGGTCGTTACCAGTCCATTTAGCTAGGGATGCGTAAGGCACTAGTAAATAACCTAGCACCGTAATCGCACCAGCTGCCAAAAATACCCAAAAGGTAATAATGGCTAACTTAGGGCTAAACAGCTCAGTTTCAGACTCTTCTGGGATCAGATAATACGATGCCCCCATAAAGCCAAACAGCAACCAAACAATGAGTAGGTTGGTGTGCACCATCCGTGCGACGTTAAAAGGAATGGCAGGGAACAAAAAGTCTCCAACCACATATTGCAGACCCATAATCAGACCAAATAGAATCTGACCGAGGAACAAGGCAATGGCAGCAATAAAGTAAGGCTTTGCCACTGCTTGAGATGTATATTTCATTTTAGTAATCTCCTAAGATAATGACGAATTAACCTTCAATGTTTGGTGGCCATTTATTGGTGTTAATTTCCGAAGCGTATTTAAGGAAAGCAATCAAATCATCAATATCCATGTCAGACAGGTTAAATTGAGGCATTTGACGACGACCAGGTACACCCGTTGGCTGACCTTTAATCCAAGCTTTAATAAAATCAGGTCCGCGACGAACATAAACATTACCTAGTTCTGGTGCAAAATATGCACCTTCACCTAATAACGTATGGCAACCGATACAATTGTTCGTTTCCCATAGTTTTTTGCCGTGTGCCACGGCTGGCGTAATGTTCTGGCTATTGTCGCGCTTTGGAAGGACCTTCATCGTATCGAAAGTAAGCGCTAAAAACAGTAGAAAGAAGAAAACTCCCCCTCCATAAAAAACGTTTCGCGCCATCGATTTGGTAAATGTTGCGCTCATAACATTGCTCCTTTAATAGTTAAAGAGTAAATAAAATTACAGGGTTCATGCTAACAGAGCATTGATTGGCAATTCTTGATGCGCATCAAGTTTTGAAACTTTAGTAAATTGGTAGACAATACTTAACTTAATAAAAACAAAAGGGGGATTCACGATGGATAA
>CANNEG010000030.1:0-17207 GCA_947503455.1 Betaproteobacteria bacterium | reverse complement strand
ATGCGGCCTTTGCGTTGCCTTGCTAATTCAGATAATTGTTGATCGTTTTGCATGTAAAACTCTATTGTTAATTAAGGGTTATAAATCAATATCACTAATAATCGCCATTGAAAAACATGGACATATTAAAGCTATTTAGTATTTAAATCTGCATTTTCCTCAGGCCTAATTTTGCTAAAGCTCATATAAATAAAAATGAGTAGCGTAGCTAATGCAAAACCAAACCATTGGTAAGCGTAGCCCATATGGGTGGTAATACGCTCTGCCGCTACTTGCCAATTTCTTACAAAACCACCCGCATTACTGGTTGGGTCTAACTTAATGGCCATGTTAGATACGGTAAATGGCACGCGTTGCTGGTAATCGTCGATATTCATATACTGCCAAACCAATTTCCAAGCTTCATTCTTGGACATATCACTACCAATCGTTTTGCTTTCTAAACTAAATATTTTTTTACTGGGTACCCATATTTGACCAACCACTGTTTGCAGCCCTGTAGGGGTGCTAAATATAGGTAAATTTGTATGCGTATCGTTACCTAAAATCCAACCGCGATTAACCAATACGTACTCATCAGCGCTATCTATTTTTAAAGGGGTGATGACATGAAAACCAACCCGATCACCTTCTACCTGATTATCCAGTAAAAACTGATATTTCGGCTCATATACACCCGTGACGGTAACTTTCTTATATTTCCAATCAGCTATATCTAGGGTTTGGTGCTGATTGTTTATTAGTGGAAATTGTAGTGCGCCATTAATTTTTGCATGATTATATACTGCCTGGATGGCAATTTTTTGCTGTGCTTTATTATATTGCCATAAACCAAAATTAATAAATAAGGGGATACATATCAATGTTGATATGAAGCCTATTAAGGAGGGTTTAAAAATATAGCGATAAAGTCTAAATTGTATTGGCATGATCATTGATTTTGTTTCACGATTGAATTTGTGCGTTTTGTGTCTCATAATACTTGCTCGAATTCACATTAGGTAAAATTATGTTAATAAAAGTCATTATTGTTTTAACTTTAGTGGTCATTGTTGGCAGCTTATTTTCTGCACTATTCTTTTTATCTAAAGATAAAAGTGGTAGTGAGAGAACTGTTAAAGCGCTGACCGTTCGTATTAGCTTATCAATCACGCTATTTATTTTATTAATGGCTGGTTATTATTTTGGCCTGATAGGACACCCACCCACTTAATACTAGCAATCACTGTCTAGTTTCGCTTTACAAATCAAAAGCCACCCCCACAAAAGAGGTGGCTTTTTGTCAGCCTCGCATAGTTACTACATTAACATTAATGACTAACCTAGCTATTTAGGGCTAGCTTCTTTAGCATCTATTTTTGGCCGATTCATCTTAGCTTTCATTGCTTGACGTTCACTTGCGTCAATTTTTCCATCACCATTCGCGTCCATTTTAGCAAACATTTTTTCAGCTCTCGCTTGATGTGCAGCAGTAAATTCATCATGGCTAATCACACCGTCTTTATTAGCATCCGCTTCTTGCATGCTATGTTTTTTATAATCGCAATGTTTTCCGTCGACACTATGTTGGTCGGCATACACTGTTTGAGAAAGGCCTAATACTAAGCTGGCGAACATTATCATTTGTACAATCTTCATTATCTATCCTTTACTTTAATAAAATAGGGGCTACTACATCATCTACTAACTTAGATAAGCGTTTTACGTTGACGTACAGAGAAAGCTAATAATTAAGCGAATCATAGGGTTTAGCTTCGCCCACTAGCTCTAAACTAATGTGGTTTGGCAAACAAATAGCAACCTGTCCTGCCCGAGTTAGCCAGCCTTGGTGTACGCAATATTGCGAAGTACATGGGGATTTTGCAAATCTAGCTTTCCCCTGTGAAATACTTATGGCTGCATCACCCAACTTGCCATGCACATGAATTTCACGTTGCTGATTTAAACTATAGGTGGCATAAATTTTATCCCCTAATCGAATTTGCACTTTAGCAGCATGTTCATTGGTCCAAAGCGTTTGGAACAAATACAACACACACAATATGCTTGCTAGAATAGTCAACCAGTCACCCACCAACAAGTACCGGAGAATTAATTTGGCATTAAATGATTTAAGGTATTTCTGCAAATTTAACACCCGAGACCCAATGTAACTTCTGTACCAGCGGTTTTGATACAAATATAGTCGACTGAGCATCTATCACCATGAAATGCTTAATCCCAAAAATCTGCGCCACTTTACTTCTATTACCTGGTATTTCAATAAAAATGGGTTTTGATGCCACATCTGATAACACCCCTGCATGGTCGCTTGGCGGCACTAGCACCGTCACCGCTTGTGTATGAGAGGCTGGATAACCTGTACGTGGATCAATAATATGACAATAGCGTTTATCCCCCAGCATAAAATAACGTTGGTAATCGCCCGATGTGCCAATCGCCCAGCCATCGGGCAAATCTAACGTCGCAATCGCGTTAGGAGCACGCGGGTGTTGTATGCCGACCCGCCAAGCTTGATCACCATGCTGACCTATAGCGATAATGTTGCCGCCTATGTTAATCAGCGCATTTCTTACATGTTCTTGACGTAAATAACGAACTGCAAGGTCTAATGCATAACCCTTGGCATAGCCGCCTAAATCAAGCTTTACCGCTGGGTTAGTGCTATAAACCGCGTTATCTTTAAACACGATGTCTGACATCTTGGGGCTACCTTTTACAAGTGCAGCTATTTTATCGGCATCGATATTGACCGCACTAAATTCATCACGCTGAAAACCCCAAGTACTAATTAAATGGCCAATGGCAGGATTAAATAATCCATTGGATTTCACCGATAGTGTAGACGCATCTGTCAGCATGGCTGCCAAATCTGGGCTAACATCAATGGGGCGGCCCTGCTCAAACGCCGCGTTAAGCTTTCCTAACTCACTAGGATTTCCTGCAGATATCGGCTTCCACGCATGTAAGCGATTATGTAAATTTTGAAAATCTTGCAATACTTGATTGGCAAGTAATCGAGCGCGTTCATCAGTTTCACCATAAATACTAATATCAACCAAAGTACCAAACACGTAGCTTTGACTATGGTAAAGCGGCTCTTTAAAACAACTGCTGAGTAAGAGTAAAAGTAAAATGACAAAGTAACGCATGTGATTCAACTGCTAATGTCGAGCTAAGGCATCCATAAATATCTGAGCAGGCTTGCAACTGGTTTGATTAGCAATTTCAACCATCCCCGTGGGACTGGTAACATTGATTTCAGTTAAATAATCGCCTATGACATCTAAACCTACAAAAAATAAACCTTCTTGTTTAAGAACTTTACCAACGGCTTTAGCAATCTCTATATCTCGTGGACTTAATAATTGAGCTATCCCCGTTCCGCCAGCCGCCAAATTACCACGGGTTTCACCCGCTTTTGGAATCCGAGCAAGTGCATAAGGTAATGGCTCGCCATCAATCACGATAATGCGCTTATCCCCCTGTGCAATAGCAGATAAATAACGTTGCGCCATAATCGTGCGTGCACCAAAATGAGTAATAGTTTCTAATATGACACTAATGTTGGGGTCATTAAGCGTTAGCCTAAAAATGCTGCTACCCCCCATGCCATCAAGTGGCTTAACGACTATATCTTGCTGCGTAGTCAAGAATTTACGGATTAAATCATTATTGGCTGTTACCAAAAATTCAGGGGCAAATTGTGGAAAACGGCTAACTGCAAGTTTTTCATTCCAACCGCGAATTGCACTTGGATTGTTGTAGACCTTAGCGCCTTGATTGGCTGCAATCTCAAGCAAGTAAGTACTATAGAGATATTCATTATCGAATGGCGGGTCTTTACGCATAATCACTGCATCGAAATCTGCAGGCTTATATTCAATAAAATTCTCTAGCGAATAACTGTGCTGGGTAAAAGTGAATTTCTTAGCATTAATTTTTGCCAAATCCCCACGCAAAAATAAGTCATGTTGCATACTGACAAATAGTTGGTGGCCCAGATTAGCGGCCTCTCGCATAATAGCCAGACTTGTATCTTTATAAGCCTTTAAGCTTTCAAGTGGGTCTAAAATAAAAACAAGTTTCATCAGCACCTTGCCTTTATTGATTAAGGGGATCTTGTTCTTGTAATTCTATAGCCGCGGCAAGTAGTGCCAAACGTGCCACTACGCCATAGGCATAAAAACGGTTTGGCGTAGCATCTGGCGAATCTGCACAGTCTGGAAGAGTGCAGGGTTTTTCAAACGCCAATGGCACAAATTGCGAACCTGGGGCATTGAGATTTTCATCTACGCCTCGTCCTGTGTGCACCCGATAGAATCCACCAATGACAAAATGATCCATCATATAGACCACTGGCTCCGCAACTGCATCATTAATACTCTCAAAGGTATATACACCTTCTTGAATAATCACTTCTGAAACTTGCAACCCTTCTTTTACAACAGACATTTTATTGCGAGTCTTACGATTCAAATCACGTACATCATCAGGCGACTTTACCGTCATAATGCCCATACCATAGGTCCCAGCATCCGCCTTTACAATGACAAAGGGTTCCTGTGTAACGCCATATTGTGCATACTTCAATTTAATTTTTGCCAGCAACTGCTCAACTTTGAGCGCAAGACAATCTTCGCCAGTACGTGCATGAAAATCGATCTCGCCACAGGTTTCAAAGTAGGGGTTTAACAACCACTCATCAATACCAAGCAATGCAGAAAACTCACTCGCCACCCGATTATAGGCCGTAAAATGTTGCGATTTTCGTCGTGTACTCCAACCAGCATGTAGTGGTGGAATTAAATTTTGTTCAAGATTTTTAAGTATCTCAGGAATGCCCGCGGATAAATCGTTATTAAGCAAAACCGCACAACTATCAAAGTCGCCTAAAGTTGGATTAATGAGCTTAATACGGTTACCCACACGGACTACTGGCTCTAACAACAAAAACTGACCCTCTTGTGTTTCCAGTGTAGTGGGCTCGGTAATTTCCGGGGAAATTGAACCTACTCTCACGTCAAGCCCTGCTTGCTTCATGATATTGACCAACTCAACTACGTTGCGTAAGTAATAAGTATTACGGGTATGATTTTCAGGAATAATCAGTAAACGATGTGCTTCAGGGCATACTTTCTCAACAGCTATCATAGCCGCCTGTACGCTTAACGGCAAAAAGTCTCGGTTAAGATTATTAAACCCCCCGGGAAATAAGTTAGTATCGACTGGTGCTAATTTAAACCCAGAATTGCGCAAATCAACACTGGCGTAAAAGGGTGAGGCATACTCTAACCATTGACAACGAAACCAATGCTCTATTTTTGGCATGGCATCTAACATGCTTTTTTCTAGGCTTAGGAGTGGGCCATTTAAGGCAGTTGTTAAATGTGGGACCATAGATTCTTTTTAAATATCCGTTATGTAGTTAGGGCTTATGTCACATGATGCGCTTGCACATCTGCATGGTAGCTACTTCTTACCATAGGCCCACTCGCAGTATTATTAAAGCCCATAGACTCGGCTTTTTGTTTGAGCTGATCAAAAACTATAGGTTCAACATAACGCATTACAGGAAAATGATGTACGCTAGGTTGTAAATATTGACCTAATGTTAGCATGCTTACATTATGCATACGTAAGTCCTTCATGACTGCCAAAATCTCTTCGTCAGTTTCACCCAACCCTAACATCAAGCCAGATTTTGTTGGCACATTTGGATACAGATCACCAAACGTTTTTAACAATGTGAGCGAGTTTTGATAATCTGACCCTGGCCGTGCTTGTTTATAAAGGCGTGGGACTGTTTCTAGGTTATGGTTCATCACATCTGGCGGAGCTTTGCTTAAGATCTGCATAGCAACCTCTAAACGGCCACGAAAGTCTGGTACTAAAATTTCAATTTTAATATTAGGGGAGTATGAGCGAACTGCATGGATGCAATCTACAAAATGTTGGGCGCCACCATCTTTTAAATCGTCACGATCAACCGAAGTAATAACCACATAGTTAAGCTTCATTTGTGCGATAGTGCGCGCTAAGTTCTCTGGTTCATTGACATCAGGTGGTAATGGTTTTCCATGTGACACATCACAAAATGGACAACGACGGGTACAAATATCACCTAAAATCATAAAGGTTGCAGTGCCACCGCTAAAACATTCACCTATATTAGGGCAACTGGCCTCTTCACATACCGTATGTAATTGGTTGTCACGCAGTATTTTTTTAATCTCTTGATAACGAGCTGAATCTGGCGCTTTCATACGAATCCACTCAGGTTTACGCTGTATCGGCTGTGGAATAATTTTAATTGGAATGCGCGATGTTTTTGCAGCATCTCTTTCTTTTACGCCAGCCACTTTACGGTTTGAGATGTTTGTTTCAGTCATGCTTTTGTCCATCAGCTAATTGCGCGAGAAGTATGGTGGCCAATTGCTCACCTGCTTTTTTTACATCGGTATCAATACTTAAATCTTTAGTTTGTGTCACTTTTAAGCCCACGTAACCGCATGGGTCAATTGCTTTAAATGGCTTTAAATCCATGTTTATATTCATACTTAGACCATGATAGCAGTAATTATTTTTAATGCGCAGCCCAAGGGATGCAATTTTTTCTTCGTTAACATATACCCCTGGCGCATCTACTTTTACAGTCGAATTAACACCATGTTCTGCCAATAATTTAATCACAGCATTTTCAAGCATAGTGACTAGTTTGCGAACATTCAAATGATGTCGGCTAAGGTCCAGTAGTACATATAAAATGAGCTGACCCGGGCCATGGTAAGTGATTTTCCCACCTCTATCAGTCAGCACCAAAGGAATATCAGATTCATTGGCTAATCGTACATTCTTACGATTAAGCCCCACAGTATAAACAGGATGGTGCTCCGTCAGCCATAGTTCGTCTGGGGTGTTGGTAGTACGTTCAGCGGTAAACTTCTGCATGGCATGCCATGTCGACTCGTAGTCAGTAAAACCCAAATTTCTTATCAATATAGGATTCTGCACTATCAAAGGCTGTTGCATAAAAAGCGTGGTAGCAACTTTATGAATTTTAAAGTGAGAATTTGACGAGCGGGTGCCCGCTGATTAAACGATAAATCTCGTCCAATTGCTGCTGTGAAACCACATGCACGATACAAGTGACACTAATGTATTTACCGGTAGAACTTAGTCTAGTTTCAATCTTAGTCTCATTAAATTCGGGGAGTATCATTTGAATAAGGCCAACAATCGTTTTTGTAAACGCACTTTGCGTTTCTCCCATCACTTTTATGGGAAAGTCACAGGGGAAGTCAATTAAAGGCGGCTTATTACTCGGATTTAATGATGGTTCAATTTTTACCATGATGCCTGATAACCTTTATGCCACTATTTAATGTAATAGTAATTTAATTGAGTCCCATGCACGGCCTAAAATACCAGCAGCCTCAATTGATTTTGCTGCCACTAAATTTTGCTCATGAATTACTTTGCCGTTCAATGTAAATTTTATATTACCAACAACTTGCCCCTTTTTAATAGGCGCAATTAAGGGCTGTGTAGTAGACATGCTTGCCTTCACGTTAGCGTATTCGCCTTTAGGTACTGTTAAGAATAAATCGCCGCTGACAGTAATAGCTACTTGATTTTCATTGCCCTTCCATACCTTAAGCTGATTGATGCTTTGGCCTTGCTTGTAGACTAATTTTGAATCAAAAAATTGAAAACCATAATTGAGTAATTTCTGACTTTCTGACGCTCGTGCTGCATCAGTAGCCGCCCCTAGCACGATAGAAATACGGCGTATACCTTCACGCTTTGCAGAAGAAATTAAACAGTAGCCTGCTGATTCTGTATGACCCGTTTTCATGCCATCCACATTAGGATCTAGCCATAATAAGCGATTGCGGTTGGGCTGAGTAATTTTGTTATAGGTATATTCTTTGACAGAATATAAACGTTGATACTGGTCAGGGAAATCATGAATCAAGGCCGTAGCAAGTATCGCCAAATCCTCTGCAGTCGTGTAATGCTGAGCATCAGGTAAACCAGTTGCATTCATATAATGGGTGTTTTTCATACCCAAACGTTGCGCTTCTTTATTCATCATTTCCGCAAATTGTGCTTCTGTACTAGCAATGCCTTCTGCCAAAGCAACCGAAGCGTCATTGCCAGATACAATAATCATGCCGTGTAATAGCTCATCTACATTAGGCAAACATTTTCCCACATGCGCATCACAGTTTGATTTTTGAGGCTCAATGAACATTTTAGAGCCTTCAACTTTCCAAGCAATCTCGCTCACCGGCAACGTTTGTGTGAGTGATAAATGATTATTCTTAAGCGCTTTAAAGCTCAAATAAGCCGTCATGATTTTAGTCAATGAAGCTGGTTCAATACGCATATTGCTATTTTGCGCAGCTATTACATGACCACTATTAAAGTCTTTAAGCAAATATGCTTTCACTGCCAAGTCTGGAGGAGGTGCAATTTGTACGCTATTAGCTTGCGCTAGTGGTGACAGTGTTAATGCAATTAGACTTAAAATGAAAGTTAATGGAGTGGTTTTTAATAGGCGATAGACAATGTTGTGCATGATAATTTTTATAGAGTGTTATGGTTGATTGGTAATAAGTGCAGTCATATTTAATTGACCTCTGATTTTAGCGGCTGAGCTTTCAGCATCCTTCCTGCTAGCATAAGGCCCTAGCTTTACGCGGTACAGGCCGTCATTATACACGTTAGCTACGCTTACATTTTCAGCAAGCGCTAAATCTCGAATTCTTTTCTGTAAGACATCTCCAAACAACTTATTTTTAAAAGCGCCGACTTGCAAGTAATACGGCGTATTAATGCTCGCATTAGCCGAATTGGAAACTGTGGCTGGATTGGCAGAAGTTACTGGCGGCACAGTAGATGGCGCTTGAGCTACGGCCGGTTTGGCAAGCATTGCATCTATTTGTATAGAATTTTTTTGCAACGCTTCGGCACTAGTATCGATTGCTTCAACTTCAACCAAACCACTACCTTGATTCACTAAACGTAATTGGTAGGCCGCCACATATGACAAGTCAATCAGCCTGTCATGTTTGAATGGCCCTCTATCGTTGATACGCACGATAACAAAGCGTCCATTAGCGAGGTTTGTCACCTTGGCATAACTTGGTATTGGTAATGTGGTATGCGCAGCGGTCATCGCATACATGTCATAAATTTCACCCGTTGAAGTCTTTTTACCATGATAGCGTTTACCATACCATGACGCTGTGCCTTGTTTCTTGTAGGGCGCATAGCTAGTCATGGGCACATATTGCTGACCTAATGCCGTATATGGTTTATTCGCTCGTACAGAGGGCTGGTCTGTTTTTAATGTTGCATTTGGAATGCTATCAATATTGGCTGGCGCATTCTCGCCAGGGCCATCGTCTAGATAATAGCCACCAGCAGATGGTTTTGAAGCTGCATTTTCAGTGCCCTCTTGTTTTGAAGTTGCGCTTGTAGAGGGTGGCTTAGCAGTAGTATTAATAAAAGGATTTAAGCCACATGCTGTTAATAATGCAAAACTTATTAGTAAAACTACTTTTTTCATTGTAATCATTTGTCCGTATGTCATTAGGTTGCGACTAGTTTCTTATGCGTTTGTATACTCATGAGAATACCCAAACTTAGGCATAGCATTACCATAGAAGTGCCTCCATAGCTTATCAAAGGCAGCGGCACACCAACAATAGGCAAAATGCCAGTCACCATACCCATGTTAACAAATGCATAGGTAAAGAAAGTCAATGAAATGCTGCCCGCCAATAATCGACCAAAGGTACTTTGTGCCTGTGAAGCAATGACTAAGCCACGCAAAATAATTAAAGTAAAAAGACCCAGTAACAGTAAATTACCTAACAAACCAAATTCTTCACTAAATACGGCAAAAATAAAGTCTGTCGTTCGTTCTGGTAAAAAATCTAGCTGTGCTTGCGTGCCATTTAACCAACCCTTACCCGCTGCACCGCCAGAGCCAATTGCAATAATCGCTTGTATCGTATGGTAGCCAGAACCCAGCGGATCTTGCGTTGGGTCAAATAAAATCTCGATTCGGCGACGTTGATACTCATGTAGCATAGACCACAATATAGGCGTAGACGCACCAAATGCGACCACGCCACCGACCAGCAATTTCCAGCTTAAGCCAGCTAAAAATAAAACATAAAAGCCCGACGCAGTGATTAACAAAGAAGTGCCTAAATCTGGTTGTTTCATCACTAAAGCCACTGGCACTAGCAAAAAAATACTGGCAACAACAAAATCCGTCACGACTGGTTTACTGTCTCGTTTAGAAAAATACCAAGCAAGCATCATCGGCATGGCGATACGCATCACTTCGGAAGGCTGTATTTTAGTAAACCCTAAATTAAGCCAGCGCTGTGCACCGTGACTAATTGAGCCAAATAATTCAACCGCAATTAGTAACAAAACACCTAATATATAAAGAGGCAGTGCAATTCGTTCAAGTTGATTGGGGGCAATATTAGCGGCCACCCACATAAAGCTTAATGCCACAACAATATTAACGCCCTGAGCATAGACGCGTGATAAATCCTGCCCAGATGCGCTATACAGCACAAATAGACCTATCATCAAGGTAAAGAATAAACAGGTCATTAAGAATGAATCTATATGTTTAAGAAATTGCGCTAATAATTGACTAATCATGCAACTCCTCTTCCGCCAAAGCTTGCGGCAGCGTTATATTTCGCGAGGCATTTACACTAGGTGTTAGTGGCATTTTTTTGGCCTCTTTTTCAGCATCAAGGGCTGGCAACTGGCCTAATAGATAATAATCCATTACTTTTCTAGCGATTGGTCCTGCAGATGAGCCGCCATGACCTCCATTTTCAACAATTACCGCCAACGCAATTGTAGGATCATTTGCAGGCGCGTAGGCTATAAATAAAGCATGGTCCCGATGGCGCTCATCGATACTACTAGTGTCATATTTCGCATTTTGTTTGATGCCAATCACTTGAGCTGTCCCTGTTTTTGCAGCAATCGAATAAGATGCATTTGCGCCAACGCTTGCGGCGGTCCCTCCTGGTAACGTCACATCTATCATGCCTTGCTTAACAATCGCAATATTTTCTGGCTTAAGTACCATTTTATGTTGCACTATTGGTGATATGAATTGGCTTTTAGCCGTCATAGACTTTTGAATCTTCATCACTAAATGTGGTTTCATCGCTACACCACCATTGGCCAATGTTGCAGTTGCGTGGGCTAACTGCATGGGGGTGACTAAAGTATAACCCTGCCCGATACCAACAATCACCGTTTCCCCCTGATACCAAGGTTGTTTATAACGGCGTATTTTCCATCCCGGTGTCGGTAATAAACCTCCATTTTCACCTTGAATGTCGACACCTGATTTTTCGCCAAAACCAAAATGACGGACAAAGTCAGTCAATTTTACTATGCCAAGATCTAGTGCCAACCCATAGAAAAAAGTATCGCATGATATGGTAATGGCTCGTTGCATATCCACTACCCCATGACCGCCAGGCTTCCAATCTCTATATCGATGGCTACTATTACCCAAAGTAAAATAACCTGGGTCATGAATCGCAAATGGTGGGGGGCGCTTACCATTCTCTAACCCTGCCATGGCGACAAATGGCTTAAAAGTAGACCCTGGTGGATAAATGCCACGGATTGGACGATTTACCAAGGGCTTGTCTAGTGAGTTATTGAGTGATTTCCAATTATCGACATCAATACCATCCACAAATAAATTAGGATCAAACGTTGGCTGACTCACGTAGCTTAATACTTCACCCGTTTTAGGGTTGATTGCGACTAGCGCGCCACGCCTGTCGCCAAAAGCGGTTTCTGCAATTTCTTGCAATTTACTATCTATCGACAAAGTAATGTTGCTGCCAGATACCGGTGAAGTGCTAGATATCACGCGAACTGCGCGTCCATCTGCATCAATTTCAACTTGCTGGAAGCCCGTAGTGCCATGTAGTTGGTGCTCATAAAACTGCTCAACACCACTTTTCCCCACATGGTCAGACCCTTTGTAATTAGACAAATCCCCAGATTTTTCAAGATTGACTATATCATTGTCATTGATACGGCCAATGTAACCAATCATATGTGCACCAAGCTTACCTAAAGGGTAATGCCTGAATAATCTAGATTTTATTTCTACACCTGGGAAACGGTAATGATTGACTGCAAAGCTCGCAGCTTCGACTTCGTTAAGATGTGTACGTATGGGTATACTTTCAAAATTACGGCTTTCACTTTGTAACTTGTTAAAGCGCTTTCTATCGAGTTTACTAATTTCAACAAGTTTACCTACCTCAGCAATGGTAGCTTCGAGATCGTCAACTTTTGAAGGGGTGATTTCTAGGGTATAAACAAAAAAATTGTGTGCTAACACTACCCCGTTTTTGTCCAGTATTAGTCCTCGATTAGCGACCACGGGGACAAGTGAAATCCGATTATTTTCTGCCAACGTTTGATAATGGGCGTATTGTTTAATTTGAAGGTAAGAAAAACGCATCGCCAGTATGCCAAATAGCCCCAACACCACGAATGCAGTAAAGCCTAATCTCAGCCTAAAATAATATTGCTCATGGGGGAAATTCTTAAGTTCGGCTCGCATGCTTAAATACCAAGCAAGCTGACTTCAGGCGCAACATTTAGATAAATATCAGCATTAATTACCACGACTGCGCCCACCAACATCCAAACCGAACATGCCGGCAATAAACCATAATAAAACGCCAGTAATACTGGGTAAAAAGTAAGTCCATCCCATAAATTGCGCGCCAGCAAAGGTTTTAATGATGAGCAAGGTTACTTGTGAAATAAAAAGTAATATGAATACATAAAACAATTGTTGCGTGCCATTAAATAGCACTAAGCGTTTCTGGTAACTCACTGCAAAAAAAGCAGTGATGGTGTAGGCCAACGCATATTGTCCAAAAATTCCACCTGTAGCTAAATCTACAAACAGCCCCACAAACCATGCAGTACCGACATTGCACAGATTAGGCGCACGTATTAGCCAAAATATAATGACAAGTAGCATAAAATCAGGCCGCATAGTTAATGCAAACCCAGACCATGGTAATAGCAAGCAAATTAATGCCAGTAAGATCGATAAGTAAATTGACTTGAGCTTATTCGTGTACATGTTGCTTACTCATATGATTCAACTGCGCCGGATTTTTTTGTTTTGCTTCAAGCTTTACAGGCGACTCTTTTACTGCCTTTTTCGCATCAATTTCTTTTAGCACTAATGTTGGCGGCAATTCCGCTTCAGCCTGCACTTCAATATTTGGCATACGGACCACAAGCACTTGTCGATGGTTTTCAACGCCACCTGTAGGTGCGCAAATAATGTGGGCAAAGGGTGAATCTGAAGTAATCTCAATTTTAGAAACAGTGGCGACAGAAAGGCCTGTAGGATAAACACCATCAATGCCAGAAGTCACTAATCTATCCCCGCGACGTATGTCTACATTGGCTGGCAAGTAGGGTAAATCTAAGGTGTTATCGCGGCCATGACCAAAAGCAATAGCACGTAAGCCATTACGCTCTATTTGTACTGGAATCGCTAAAGATTTATCAGTGATGAGCGTCACTTCGCTAGTTAGCGGGTAAACACGAGTCACTTGGCCAATTACCCCGGTAGCGTCAACTACCGCCTCACCCGCAGTAATTTTATGTGATTCCCCGCGATTAACAATAATTTTTCTACTGAATAAATCTCGGCCTACATGCATAATCTCAGCTGCTACGCTGGTTTGCACAATCGTTTTATTTGCTTCCAGTAGTTGGCGAAGATGCTCATTTTCAAGTGCTAGCGCGTTCAATTTCTGAAGCGCAATATCTTGTTGAAGTGCATGCTGTTTTAAATGTTTGTTTTCACTTAGCAAATAATCATGTGTTGAAAAATACTCACCCGCATCACGGTAAAGTTGTGATGGCGTATTCGCTAGAATTTGCAAGGGGTGCAATAACGTTTGTAAGGTTTGGCGCACGCTCAGCAAATATTGCAATCGCGAGTCAGTAGCCATTAAAGTTAGTGACAACACTGAGAAAAAAGCCAGGCGCGCCATGGCACTAGGGCCGCGCACGAAAAATGCAGGGGCCTGTTGTTGCTCAAGATTGTTATTAAAATGGCGTGCCATTAGTTAAGTTCGCTCATTAACTCTAATTTATTAGAGTTACCTTGAAGTTATACTTTGTCAAAAAATAAATCTTAAAACAGTAATCTATAGCTGGATTATTTTGGTTAAGCCTTTATTATGAAATTTAGGCCGTATACACGGCCTAAATTTTACTATCTAAAAGCTTAAAAATTGCACTTAAAATATGTGCAATTTATGCCATGCTTATTCATAAGCAAATATGCTGCCCAACTTATCTATCTCTTCTAGCGCACGTCCGCAACCACGCGCTACACAAGTTAAAGGATCTTCTGCAACAATCACTGGCAAACCAGTTTCTTCTACCAGCAATCTATCCAGGTCGCGCAACAGAGCGCCTCCACCAGTAAGTACCATACCTTTTTCAGCAATGTCTGCGCCTAATTCAGGTGGCGTTTGTTCTAAAGCCGATTTTACTGCGCCAACAATTGCATTCAATGGCTCAGTCAGCGCCTCTAAAATTTCGTTGCTTGAGATAGTGAATTTGCGCGGCAAGCCTTCTGCAAGATTGCGACCCGTAACTTCCATTTCCAATACGGCAGAACCTGGGAACGCAGAGCCAATTTTTTTCTTAATTGCTTCAGCAGTAGGCTCAGAAATTTGCATGCCATAATTGCGGCGAATGTAATCAATAATCGCCTGGTCGAACTTGTCGCCGCCAACGCGCTCTGATTTAGCATACACAATACCGCCTAGTGAAATAACGCCCACTTCAGTAGTCCCACCGCCAATATCCACCACCATTGAACCGGTTGCTTCAGAAACTGGCATACCAGCACCGATTGCCGCCGCCATTGGCTCTTCAATTAAAAATACTTGTTTAGCCCCTGCACGTTCAGCAGATTCTTTAATAGCACGACGCTCAACTTGAGTAGACCCAACAGGCACACAAATGATGATGCGTGGGCTAGGTGAAAACCAACGAGCATCATGCACACGACGGATAAAGTATTTGAGCATTTGCTCGGTAATCGTAAAATCCGCAATTACGCCGTCTTTCATTGGGCGAATAGCCTGAATGTTTGATGGTGCACGTCCAAGCATGCCTTTGGCTTCAGCACCAACCGCTAGCAGAATTTTTTTGCCGCCTGGTCCACCTTCAAGGCGAATCGCGACAACTGATGGCTCATCTAAAACTATACCTTTGCCACGCGCGTAAATAAGGGTATTGGCTGTACCCAAATCGATAGCAAGGTCATTTGAAAAGTAACTGGTTAAAAAGCCTAACATTGTGTTTTTCCTGTGATTTGATGCAATATGACGACTCTATGCACTAAGTAAATACATAAGCGCAATTTAGGCGCCCGTAAAATCAAGGTATAATACCGCATATCTTGTTGAAAATTAAGATGTGATTACAACTTATTACAAAACAATAAGTCATTAACCATTACAAAAACCATAAACTAAGGTTCGGCTAGCAAGCTGTCCATTTAAATTCGGATTATTGAAGCATGGCATTAAGCATTGAAGATATTAAAAAAGTCGCGCATTTAGCGCGCATCGAAATTAGTGACGCCGACGCTAACTCCACATTAACTAAGCTTACTGGCATTCTGGGCTTGATCGAGCAAATGCAAGCAGTTGATACTGTAGGCATTGAGCCTATGTCACACTCACAAGACTTAAGCCAACGTTTACGTGATGACGTAGTCACTAAAACCAATCTACGCGATGAATTTCAAAAAAATGCACCTGCCTTAGGCAATGGCTCTGCTGAACAAGCCGTAGCAGGCGGCTTGTATCTTGTTCCTAAAGTAATCGAATAATCATGACTAATAGCAATTTAATCAACTTTAGCTTAAAACAATTTGGGGATATGCTCCAAAGTAAAAAGATTTCCAGTGTTGAACTCACGCAAACATTCTTGACACGCATTACCCAATATAACCCCAATATTAATGCCTACATTGCTTTAGATGAGGCAAAAAGTTTAGCGCAAGCGAAAGCGGCAGATACTCGCATTGCCGCTGGTAATGCAGCGCCTTTAACGGGCATCCCCATCGCGCAAAAAGATATTTTTTGTGCAAAAGGCTGGCAAACCACTTGTGGCTCTAAAATGCTGGCAAACTTTATTGCTCCATATGATGCACATGTGATTAGTCAATTTGATGCCGCAGGGGCCGTCAATTTAGGCAAAACGAATATGGATGAATTCGCGATGGGTTCATCAAACGAAACCAGCTACTTTGGTAGCGTTAAAAACCCGTGGAGTTTCGATCGTGTTCCTGGCGGTAGTAGTGGTGGTAGCGCTGCTGCAGTTGCAGCAAGACTTTGTGCAGCAGCAACAGGGACAGATACTGGCGGCTCAATTCGTCAACCTGCTTCACTGTGCGGACTAACTGGCTTAAAACCAACTTACGGTGTGGTTTCACGGTTCGGGATGATTGCGTTTGCTTCATCGCTAGATCAAGCTGGTCCTATGGCAAAAAATGCTGAGGACTGCGCTTTAATGATGAATGTTATGGCGGGCTTTGATGAACGAGATTCCACTAGCTTAAATCGTGAAAAAGAAGATTACACCCGAGATTTAAATAAACCACTGCAAGGCTTAAAGATTGGCTTGCCCAAAGAATTTTTTGCAGACGGTTTAGATGCAAATGTCGGCAAAGTTATTGAAAGTGCCATTGCAGAATACAAAAAATTAGGCGCTGAAATTGTGGAAATCTCACTACCTAATACCGGTTTATCGATTCCTGTTTACTACGTATTAGCCCCAGCGGAAGCCTCTAGTAATTTGTCGCGCTATGATGGTGTTCGCTACGGACATCGCACTGCGGAATATACAGATTTAATGGATATGTACTGCAAGAGCCGTGCCGAAGGCTTTGGTGCTGAAGTGAAACGTCGAATTTTAATTGGCACCTATGTATTGAGTGCTGGCTATTACGATGCCTATTACCTAAAAGCGCAACAAATTCGTCGTTTAATTGCACAAGACTTTGTTGAAGCATTTAAACAATGTGACGTCATCATGGGGCCTGCAGCACCATCAACCGCTTTTAAAGC
>CANNEG010000029.1:0-17277 GCA_947503455.1 Betaproteobacteria bacterium | reverse complement strand
ATTACTTAAGCAAACATTTAAATTTTAAGGTTCTAAAATGGCTAAAAAAATTGACCCCTGTACTCTAGTACTCTTTGGCGCTAGCGGAAACTTATCTCGTGTCAAATTAATGCCTGGACTATTTCGTTTAGATGCAGCAGGCCGACTGCCAGATCATATGGCAATTCTTTCTGTAGGTCGCGGTGATGTGTCACGCGAAGCATGGCAAGCCGACATTAAATCTATGTTAGATGCTAAGTTTAAAAACGGTTATGATAAAACGGTATTTGATCGTTTTATTGCGCGTAATCACTATCATGCGAATCCACCAACAGATCCAAATGCTTTCAATAAAATGAAAGCGTCATTAAGTGATGTAAAAGTATTCCCACAAAATTTGGCTTATTTCTTATCAGTTCGCCCAACAGACTTTGCTCCAATTGTAGAACAACTCTCGGGTGCAGGATTGCTAGACGAAAGCAAATACTGGCGTCGCGTATTGATTGAAAAGCCATTCGGCACTAACCTGCCTTCAGCTCAAGCGCTACAGACATCAATCACTAAGCATCTAAAAGAAAGTCAAATCTACCGTATAGATCATTATTTAGGTAAATCTGCCCTACAAAATATCATGTTGACGCGTTTTGCCAACACTATGTTTGAGCCGATTTGGAATAACCAATATATCGACCATGTACAAATTACCAATAATGAAATTTTAGGCGTGGGTGATCGTACTGAGTTTTACAACAATACGGGTGCCTTACGTGACATGGTGCAAAGCCACTTACTACAAACACTTGCACTAGTTGCCATGGAAAAACCAAAAGATTTAAGTCCAGACAGCATTCGGGCTGAAAAAATAAAACTATTAGAATCTATACGTCCATTGCCTGTTAATGAAATACACAAAAATGCATTTCGTGCTCAGTATGCAGCAGGACGAGTTTGTGTAGGGGATGGTCACGGTGAAAATGTTGCAGGCTATTTAGATGAACTTGCTAGAGATGGTGTGACTGAAAGCGTTACAGAGACCTATGCAGCACTTAAATTATTTATTGATAACCCGCGCTGGAAAGGTGTGCCATTCTACGTGCGCACGGCAAAACGAATGCATGAAGGCAATACTGCTGTCTCCATTCGATTCAAAAAAGCGCCTATGCAATTGAATAATGAGCAGCATCAAAACTGGCTGACACTTAACATACAGCCACGTGAGTGCATCAAAATGGAAATTGAATCTAAGATTCCTGGTCTAGATATTGCCACCCGCACACTAAGCATCGACGGCCCTCAACGTCAGCAAGGTGACGAAAGCATTGATTCTTATGAGTCACTTCTACTTAATTTAATGGAAGGTGATCCATCACTTTACCTACATATTAGCGAAGTAGAAGCACAATGGCGTTTAATAGACCCTATCGTCAAAGCGTGGGCAGAAGACAAATCCCCTGTACACCAATACAGATCTGGTAACCGAGACCCTGAAGAATCTAGTGTAATTTTTGATTCTAAAGACCAGTTCTGGCGCTACAGCATTGAATTAGGTGGCGATAAGCACTAAAAATTTACAACTAATAGTAAATTTGTTGCTATTATCTGCACTTACTAAAGTCGGGCCAAAAGCGGAGTTAGTAACTCCGCTTTTTTATCTTTCAACCCATTAAAAGCATCAATTATGAGCATAAAATCAGACAAGTGGATACGCAAAATGGCAGAGCAACACGGCATGATTGAGCCGTTCGAGCCAAATCAAGTGAAGCAAAATGCCAATGGCGAGCGCATGGTGTCATACGGCACGTCTAGCTACGGTTACGATATTCGCTGTAGTAAGGAATTTAAACTCTTTACCAATATTAACAGTACTATTGTTGACCCTAAGAATTTTGACCCGAATTCGTTCGTAGAAGTGAATGCTGATTATTGCATTATCCCACCCAATTCATTTGCACTTGCACGTACTGTTGAGTATTTTAGAATTCCACGAAATGTCTTGACGATTTGTTTAGGTAAATCAACTTATGCTCGCTGTGGCATTATTGTCAATGTCACGCCATTCGAACCTGAATGGGAAGGCTACGTAACCTTAGAATTCAGCAATACCACACCACTGCCTGCTAAAATCTATGCAAATGAAGGTTGTGCACAAGTACTATTTTTTGAAGCTGATGCAGATGACATTTGCGAAACGAGTTACAAAGACCGTGGTGGAAAATATCAAGGTCAAGTTGGCGTCACCCTACCTAAGATTTAATTAAGGAAATCTATTTAATGAAGTTCCGCTTTCCTATTGTTATTATTGACGAAGATTTTCGCTCAGAAAACTCATCTGGCTTAGGTATTCGCATGCTTGCCAAAGCCATAGAGTCCGAAGGCTTTGAAGTATTAGGCGTGACGAGCTACGGCGACCTCACCTCATTTGTACAACAACAAAGTCGAGCTTCTGCCTTTATTTTATCTATTGATGATAACGAGTTTATTGAAGAAAACCGTGACGCCTTAGACAACTTGCGCAAATTTGTTGATGAAATTCGTTACCGCAATGAAGAAATACCTATTTTTTTACATGGTGAAACGCGAACATCCCGCCACATTCCTAACGAGATTTTACGAGAACTCAATGGTTTTATTCACATGTACGAAGACACGCCAGAATTTGTGGCTCGCTACATCCTACGTGAAGCCCGGACTTATTTAGATAGCTTACCGCCTCCGTTCTTTAAGGCATTAACAGAATATGCGGCAGATGGTTCATACTCCTGGCATTGCCCAGGCCATTCTGGCGGCGTAGCGTTTTTAAAATCTCCAGTGGGTCAAATGTTCCATCAGTTCTTTGGTGAAAACATGCTACGCGCTGACGTTTGTAACGCGGTAGATGAACTTGGTCAATTACTTGACCATACAGGTCCAGTAGCGGCTTCCGAACGCAATGCAGCGCGCATTTATAACTGTGATCACCTATATTTTGTCACTAATGGCACGTCCACATCCAATAAAATGGTATGGAACAGCACGGTAGCCCCTGGTGATGTTGTTGTTGTAGATCGTAATTGCCATAAATCAATATTGCACGCCATCATCATGACGGGGGCAATTCCAGTATTTTTAATGCCCACGCGTAATCATTTCGGCATTATAGGTCCCATTCCTAAAAGTGAATTTGAATGGGAAAACATTCAAAAGAAAATTGATCTTAACCCCTTTATTACCGACAAAAAATCTAAGCCACGCGTACTCACGATTACGCAATCTACCTATGATGGTGTGCTCTATAACGTTGAAGAAATCAAAGAAATGCTTGATGGCAAAATTGATACCTTACACTTTGATGAAGCATGGTTACCCCACGCCACCTTTCACGATTTTTATGGTGATTATCATGCGATTGGTGAAGGTCGCCCACGCTGCAAAGAAAGCATGGTATTTTCAACACAATCTACTCATAAGTTACTTGCTGGCTTGAGTCAAGCGAGTCAAATTTTAGTTCAAGATGCCGAAAACAATAAATTAGATCGCGATATTTTTAATGAAGCGTACTTAATGCATACCTCAACTAGCCCACAATATTCCATTGTAGCCAGTATTGATGTGGCGGCAGCTATGATGGAGGCACCTGGCGGCACTGCTCTGGTAGAAGAAAGTTTGATGGAAGCCTTAGATTTCCGTCGGGCTATGCGCAAAGTAGATGAGGAATGGGGTGCGGACTGGTGGTTTAAAGTCTGGGGGCCTGATGACCTTTCTGAAGAAGGCTTAGAAGAACGCGACGCTTGGATGTTAAAAGCTAACGAAGCTTGGCACGACTTTGGCAATTTGGCCGAAGGCTTCAATATGTTAGATCCCATCAAGGCAACTATCATTACGCCAGGGCTAGACATTAAAGGTAACTTCTCGGATAAATTTGGTATTCCTGCAGCGATTGTCACCAAATACTTAGCTGAACATGGGGTGATTGTTGAAAAGACTGGCCTTTACTCATTCTTTATTATGTTCACTATCGGCATTACCAAAGGTCGCTGGAACACTATGGTGGCGGCCTTACAACAATTTAAAGATGACTATGACAAAAATCAGCCTCTTTGGAAGGTATTGCCTGAGTTTATTCAAAAGCAACCTAGATATGAAAAAGTTGGTTTGCGTGATTTATGCGAGCAAATTCACGCAGTTTATAAAGCCAATGACGTCGCACGTCTAACTACAGAGATGTATTTATCTAACATGGTACCTGCCATGAAACCTACCGATGCATTTGCAAAAATGGCGCATCGTAACATTGACCGCGTACCTATTGATGACCTTGAAGGGCGTATTACTGCCGTACTTCTGACACCCTACCCGCCGGGCATTCCATTACTGATACCTGGCGAACAATTCAATAAAGTGATTGTTAATTACTTAAAATTTGCGCGTGAATTTAATGAAAAATTTCCAGGCTTTGAAACTGACAACCACGGCTTAGTTAAACAAGTAGTAGATGGTAAAGCGATTTATTACGTAGATTGTGTTGCGCAGTAACTCAGTTAGTTTTACGGATATAGGTAATATAACTAAACAGTAAGCCTTGCGCTGAAGTATGCGCTTCACGTGAGGCTTCCTGCCACTGGGCTAAATCATATGTCGGGAAGTATGTATCGCCAGCTACTTCTAGATCAAGCTCAGTGATATACAATTTATTAGCCAGCTTAATACCTGCTTGGTATAACTCAGCTCCACCAATCACAAATACCTCATCATCATTTTGGCATAACGCAACAGCGGCATCTAGCGAATGTGCAATTAATGCACCTTCCAGCTTGTAATCAATATTTCGCGTAACAATGACCGTAGTGCGTCCTGGCAATAAGCGCCCTAGCGACTCATAAGTTTTACGACCCATAATAATATGGTGGCCAGTGGTTAGCGCACGAAAATTTTTGAGATCTTCTGGCAGATGCCAAGGTAAGGTGTTATTCAGGCCAATGACGTTATTCTTTGCCAGCGCAACAATCAGGGAAATGTTATTTTTCAAACTGCCACGAGTCCTTTAATGGCAGGATGTGGGTCATAATTTTCAAGATTAAAATCTTCAAACTTAAAGCTAAAAATGTCACTAACATTAGGATTAATTTGCATTTTTGGAAGATGACGTATATCTCGCGTAAGTTGTTCTTGAACTTGCTCCATATGGTTAGTATAAATATGTGCATCCCCTAAGGTATGAACAAAATCACCCAACTTTAAACCACACACTTGCGCCACCATCATGGTCAAGAGCGCGTAAGAAGCAATGTTAAATGGGACACCAAGAAAAATATCTGCACTGCGCTGATAAAGCTGGCAGCTTAACTTACCATCCGCCACATAAAACTGAAAAAATGCATGGCAAGGAGGCAACTTCATTTGATCAACATCTGCAACATTCCAAGCAGACACAATCAAGCGCCGCGAATCTGGGTTACTTTTTATGGCATTCACTACTTGCGAAATTTGGTCAATATGTGTGCCATCTGCTTTTGGCCAGTTGCGCCATTGATAGCCATACACCGGCCCTAAATTACCATTTTCATCTGCCCACTCATCCCAAATACGCACGCCATTTTCTTTTAAGTAGGCAATATTGGTGCTGCCTTGCAGAAACCAGAGTAGCTCATGAATAATCGACTTTAAATGTACTTTTTTAGTAGTGAGTAATGGAAAGCCATCAGCTAAATTAAAGCGCATTTGATAACCAAATACTGAGAGCGTCCCAGTACCAGTGCGGTCTTCTTTTTTATTTCCATGCTGCAAAACATGGTTAAGTAGATCATGATAAACCTGCATGTGTTAGCTCGCTCTATCCATAATGTATTGTTTAATCTCAGCAACATCAAAATTCATCACATCAAAACGCTGAGGCAAGGCTTCAATCCCATTTAAAGCTGCCGGGCGCTCCGGTAATGATCCTAAGGCCTCGATAATTGAATCTTCAAATTTTGCTGGCAGTGCGGTTTCAAGTACGATCATAGGCACATTAGCATCACGACATTCTAAAGCGACTTTTAAGCCATCCGCAGTATGCGTATCTATTGTTACCGCATATTTCTGATACGTATCGCGAATCATCTGCATGCGATTGGCATGATTGCTACTGCCAGATACAAAGCCATAATCTGCCAATTTATTTAACAGTGGTTTAATATCAAAAGCACCTCCGCTATCTACACTTGCCCATAGCTCTCGCACTTTGCCACTATCTCTACCTACTAAATCAAATACAAAACGTTCAAAATTAGAGGCTTTACTAATATCCATAGATGGACTGGACGTATGATAAGTCTTAACTGAACCACGTGGGCTATATACACCCGTCTTAAAGAATTCATCTAGCACGTCATTTTCATTAGTTGCAACGACCAACTTATCTATTGGCAAACCCATCATACGGGCAATATGGCCTGCGCAGACATTTCCAAAATTACCTGACGGTACTGAAAAGCTCACTTTTTGTGCATTGTTATGCGTAACGGCAAAATAACCTTTAAAGTAATATACGACTTGTGCAACGATGCGCCCCCAATTAATGGAGTTGACTGCACCTATTTTATATTTAGCTTTAAATTCGGCATCATTTGATACAGCTTTTACCATATCCTGACAATCATCAAACACCCCATTCACAGCGATGTTATAAATATTATCATCCTGCAGACTAAACATTTGTGCAGTTTGGAAACGACTCATTTTTTTGTTAGGTGATAACATGAAGACGCGTACACCTTGCTTACCACGCATCGCATATTCAGCAGCAGAACCCGTATCCCCAGAAGTGGCGCCTAAGATATTGGTTGTTTTACCTGTTTTAGTCAGTACGTATTCAAACAAATTGCCTAGCAACTGCATCGCCATATCTTTAAAGGCTAATGTAGGTCCATTGGATAGGTTCAATAGGTACAAATTATTTTCTAATTTTAAGGTGGGGGTAATATCGGCGGCATCTTGACCCGAACGTATATAAGCATACACATCGGCACGATAAGTCTTATCAATAATCGCCTTTAAATCTACTGCTGGGATATCATCAATCAGGCGACTTAAAATAGCAAAAGCTAAATCGGCATATTTCATGCCGCGCATAGCGGTCAAATCTGCATCAGTAAACCGTGGGTAGGTTTCCGGTAGATACAAGCCTCCGTCTGGTGCTAGACCTCCAAGTAAAATTTCACTGAAACTTAATGCAGGTGATTGCCCACGCGTACTAATGTATTTCATTCATATCTCTCAAATTACGGTACTGTCATTACATACACAATACTCACTATCGCTTATTTCCCCAACTCTTCCATGCGAATCTTCACCACTTTACCGACAATAGCTGGTAACGCCTCTATTTCAGCAATCCCAGCTTCCATATTTTTTTCAATGGTAATATGCGTCAATATGACAATATCTGCCTCTGTTTCATTGTCATCTGGCTCTTTTTGCAACATTGCATCTATCGAAATATTCCGATCTGCTAAAATTTTAGTCACGCCAGCTAGCACACCCGGCTTATCATTAGCGCGTAAACGTAGATAATAAGCGCTATTAATTTCACTAATCGGCAAAATTGGTAAATCATTTAATTGCCCAGCTTGAAAACCTAAATAAGGCACGCGATGCGATACGCTCGCATCGCTTAATCGAGCCACATCCATTAAATCTGCGACCACCGCACTGGCTGTAGGCTCAGATCCCGCTCCAGCACCGTAATATAGTGTTGGGCCTACCGCATCGCCTTTTACCACCACCGCATTCATGGCACCATTCACATTGGCCACCAATCTTTTTTCTGAAATCAGTGTTGGGTGTACACGTAACTCCACACCAGCCGTAGTACGTTTTGTAATACCCAGTAGTTTTACCCTGTAGCCTAGCTCTTCAGCGTATTTAATATCAGTTTGTTGCAGTTTGGTAATACCTTCGGTGTATGCTTGCTCAAACTTCATAGGCATGCCAAAGGCAATGGCTGACATAATAGTAAGCTTGTGCGCCGCATCTATGCCCTCTACGTCAAAAGTAGGATCCGCTTCCGCATAACCTAAACGTTGCGCTTCGCCGAGCACATCTGCAAACGCTAACCCTTTTTCACGCATTTCTGTAAGAATAAAATTAGTCGTACCATTAATAATACCCGCCACCCACTCTATACGATTGGCACCTAACCCTTCGCGCAATGCCTTAATAATCGGGATACCCCCTGCCACAGCAGCCTCATATGCGACAATGACACCCTTAGCCTGAGCTGCGGCAAAAATCTCATTGCCATGCAATGCCAATAAAGCTTTATTGGCGGTGACCACATGCTTGCCATTTTCAATCGCTTTCAACACGAGCTCTTTACTAAGCGTGTAGCCCCCAATGAGCTCAGCCACCACATCTACCTTTGGGTTATTTACTACGGCAAAAGCATCATTCGTGACGTCTACATTCCCGCCTGTCAAGGTTTTTGCATGATCAACATTCCTATCAGCGACTTGCACAACGTTGATAGTGCAGCCGGTGCGACGCGTAATTTCCGCCGCATTGCGCGTCAACACTGCATAGGTTCCTCCGCCAACTGTGCCAAGCCCTAAAATACCTACATTAAGTTGCTTCAAGCCTTTACTCCATCTAATTTTGAGTGCTTTTTTCTATAGTTTTCTAAAAACCTTGCTATGCGATGAATCGCTTCTGTCAAATCATCCACATTGGGCAAGAACACTACCCGGAAGTGATCTGGTGTTTGCCAATTAAACCCTGAGCCTTGTACTAACAACACCTTTTCTTCCAGCAGTAAGTCTAAAATGAATTGCTGGTCATTTTTAATCGGATAAATTTTAGGATCCAATTTTGGAAATAAATACATCGCCGCCGCCGGCTTAGTGCAGCTAACGCCAGGAATAGCAGTGAGCAACGCATGCGCTACATCCCGCTGCTTACAGAGCCTACCTTCAGGGGCAACCAAATCATCAATACTTTGATAACCACCCAAGGCGGTTTGTATCGCTAATTGCCCAGGGACATTCGCACACAAACGCATAGAAGCTAGCATATTTAAGCCTTCAATATAATCGCTTGCATGTTTTTTCTCGCCACTCAATATCATCCAACCAGCACGATATCCGCAGGTACGATAGTTCTTGGATAATCCATTAAATGTAACGAACAGAACATCATCGGCAAGGGAAGCAATAGAAGTATGTATATTGCCGTCATATAAAACTTTATCGTAGATTTCATCGGCAAAAATAACCAAGTCATGATGCCGAGCAATTTCAATAATGCCTTCCAAAATTTCACGTGGATACAGTGCACCAGTAGGGTTATTGGGGTTAATCACGACAATACCGCGAGTATTAGCGGTAATTTTTGCTTCCATATCTTTCAAATCTGGCATCCAGCCAGTGGCTTCATCGCACAAATAATGGCGCGCAGTTCCGCCTGCAAGCGTCACAGCTGCTGTCCACAAAGGATAGTCTGGCATGGGCACTAATACTTGGTCACCATTATTCAACAGGCCCTGCATCGCCATCACGATTAACTCAGAAACGCCATTCCCGATAATAATATCATCGACAGTCACACCAGCGATGTGCTTGGCTTGCGTACTGTGCATAATCGCTTTACGTGGCTCAAACAGCCCTTTACTATCGGTATAGCCACCCGCTTTAGCCATATTGCGAATCACATCCTGCTGAATCTCTTCAGGCACTTCAAAACCAAATGCGGCAGGGTTGCCTATATTTAGCTTGATGATACGATGCCCTTCTTCTTCCATTTGGCGGGCGCGCTGCAAAACGGGACCACGAATGTCATAGCATACGTTTGCAAGCTTATTAGATTTTTCTAGTTTTTTTTGCTGATTTAATGGCGACATGATGCAGTGGTGTTTAGTTAAGTATTACTTAAAAAGCACAATAGTTAAAGATGCTAGTTTACATTAGAATGAGGCTTTCGTTCAATGAAAGCCTAGCAAGGCTATGAAACTGCTGGGATATTAATATGAAGTTACATTTAACCACGGCTGAGAATAATAATTTAATCACCGCTTATAGCGATAGCTATATTGAAATTAACAGGCAACGGTATATGCATAGCTTAATTGTGATGCCAGAAAAGCTAATGACTGATTGGAATGTAAAAGACTTCGCCCATTTAACCGAACACCACCTCGCTAAAATTACTAATATTGACACAGGTTTTAGTCCGGAAGTCGTGTTATTAGGTACAGGCGAAAAACACCAGTTTTTGCACCCTAAAATCTACCAATCACTTACCGAAAGAGGCATTCCACTTGAGTGTATGACAACCGCTGCTGCGTGTAGAACTTACAATATCTTAATGAGTGAAGGTCGGCAAGTATTAGCCGCATTAATTTTACAATGACTACATGAGTTCGGTTACTTAACTGGCGTAAAAGTCATTTGCAAACCACGATCCGTTATTTGCATATTTTTTGCTTGATATAGCGTTGCTCCAAACTTCAAATCTTCTGGCTTAATCGTATATAAACTCATGCCATTAAGTTTCTCAGCCGCTAAATTTTGTGCAAGGCCATGAGCAAAATCAGCATATTTAGCCGCTGTTGCATCTAAGCTTAATTGCTCCACTTCAACTTCATCCAATACAATTGAATTGGCAGACAAATCAAGACGTAATGCACCAGACACTACTAACTTACCTGCAACCAACTTATTAGTAGGGATGTGTATCAAATTGACATCGAAGTTGGCTTGCATGCGGCCACTTTTACTGTCAAATTTAACCAAGGAATTGGTTAATTTCACGCGGAAAATTTTAAGTACGGGAATGGGCTCAAGCAATCGATTGTTAATTTTTTTCTGAACTTGCGCTTCAGTAATATTGAACGTGCGGTCTGCCATTGTCACACAGCCTGCAACCAACAATAGTATAAAAAAAACAATCGAACTTAGCTTCATTTTCGTTCTATCAAAAAGTTGATCCAACCAACCCTAATGAAAATCTAAAGATTTTTAGTGGATAAAGTTAAAGTGGCATTCGTACCACCAAAACCAAAGCTGTTTGATAAAGCAGTTTCAATTTTAACGTTATCAATACGCGTGCGTACGATATTTAAACCTTCAGCTGCTGGATCTAAATTTTCAATGTTGGCTGAAGCCGCAATAAAATTATTCCGCATCATCAACAAGGTATAAATAGCTTCATTTACCCCAGCAGCGCCAAGTGCGTGACCTGAAAGTGATTTGGTAGAAGCAATTGCGGGATTTTGTTTTAAGCCTTGCTCGCCAAATACTTCACGAATTGCCTCAAGCTCTTTAGTGTCACCCACTGGCGTGCTAGTCCCATGAGTGTTGATGTAATCTACAGGGCCTTTCACGCCTTCTAGCGCTTGACGCATACAACGCATAGCGCCCTCACCGCTAGGGGCGACCATATCATAACCATCAGAAGTTGCGCCATAACCTACAACCTCTGCATAGATTTTCGCCCCGCGTGCCTTAGCGTGGTCATAATCTTCTAGTACTAGTATGCCGCCGCCACCTGAAATCACAAAACCATCACGGTTTACATCATAAGTACGTGAAGCTTTGTCAGGTGTTTCATTATATTTACTACTTAATGCACCCATAGCATCGAATAAGAAAGACATCGTCCAGTGCTCTTCTTCGCCACCACCAGCAAAAACTATATCTTGCTTTCCAAGCTGAATTTGCTCAACCCCCGCGCCAATACAATGCGCACTAGTAGAGCACGCTGAGCTAATGCCATAATTCACACCCTTGATTTTCGCCCCAGTGGCTAAACAAGCAGCAATCCCACTAGACATAGTTTTAGTCACCATATAAGGACCTACGCGGCGTATACCTTTGTCGCGAAGCGTATTAGTTGCCTCCAGCATGCTTTCAGTAGATGTGCCACCAGCGCCTACGATCAGTCCTGTACGTACATTAGAAACCAAATCTTCCGTCAAGCCAGCATCGATAATCGCCTCTTGCATTGCAATCCATGCATAAGCGTGACCTTTAGCCATAAAGCGTAAAAGTTTACGGTCAATCAGCTCATCTGCGTTGAGATTCTTAATTGAGCCTGCTACGTTAGAGCGCAAGCCATTATCCGCATACTCTTGCTGAAAGGTAATGCCGGATTTGCCATTTTTAAGACTGTCCAACACTTCAACTTTATTGTTTCCTAAGCTAGAAACAATCCCCATTCCTGTAACCACGACACGACGCATTTCGTGCTCCCTTAAAATCTTTTTTATTATTGGACCGATTAAATTAAAAATTATCGGTTCTAGTAAATAAGCCTACGCGCAAATCATTTGCAACATAAATGTCACGGCCATCCAAGCTCATTGTGGCGTCCGCCACACCCATTACCAATTTACGCATAATCACACGCTTCAAATCAATTGTATAAGTCGCCATTTTAGCCGTTGGTAATACTTGACCGGTAAATTTAACTTCACCTGCACCAAGCGCACGTCCCCGACCAGGGCCACCGGACCAGCCTAAATAAAAACCAACGAGTTGCCACATAGCATCCAAACCTAAGCAACCTGGCATGACAGGATCTCCGGTAAAGTGACAATCAAAAAACCATAGATCAGGCTTAATATCCAACTCCGCAATTATTTGACCATTGCCATACTTTCCACCATCTTCAGTAATAGAAACGATACGATCAAACATCAACATCGGCGGCAAGGGTAGTTGAGCATTACCTTCACCAAACATCTCACCGCGACCACATTTAAGTAACTCTTCTTTGGTAAAGCTATTTTGTTTTGTCATTGAATTTTTTAAGTGAAACATTATTTTAAGTTATAAAAACTCTTAGGCTTTAAACCTACAGAACATAAACTCAATTATCCACTATTTTTGCCTAATGTGGGTTATTCAGAAGTATATAGAAAGCTTAATCTTAGAAATTATTAGGTTAATTAAAGTAAATTACATTATATTTATTACCACGATTAGTGATTACTTTCACAACGCAAACACTTCACTACAATCACTATTTTACTCATCAAATACAATCTATCCGCACAGCGCTATATACAGCCCTGTATACATTTTTAAATTTTTCGTTTATATTACAAATGAATTTGATTAACTTATGCGAACTGAACCATACACAAACTGTGACAAAAGCATTAAACTCACTACATTCTGTTACAAAATTTTAACAAATCACTTACAGGGATACCTTAAATGAGCGACACACAACTAGCGGATTGGCGTAATCACGCGCTTACCTTGGAATCAGAAGTCAACAAAGTCGTTGTGGGCCAAAAAAATCCGGTGCGCTTAATTACCACTTCGATTTTTGCCAGAGGCCATGTGTTACTAGAGGGGGATGTGGGGGTTGGTAAAACCACTCTACTACGCGCATTTACTCGCGGCATTGGTGGCGGTTATCAACGGATTGAAGGCACAATTGATTTAATGCCAAACGATTTGGTATATCACACTTATTTAGGTGAAGACGGCAAGCCACATGTAAGCGCTGGACCGCTTTTGATGTCGGGGGAAAATTTATCGGTATTTTTCTTCAACGAAATTAACCGTGCACGTCCGCAAGTTCACTCCTTATTACTTCGAGTAATGGCCGAGCGCACACTTACAGCATTTAACAAAGAGCATTACTTTCCACACATGTTGGTATTTGCTGATCGTAACCAAGTGGAAAAAGAAGAGACGTTCGATATTCCATCTGCAGCACGCGATCGCTTTATGATGGAAATTCCAATTGCAGTTCCATCAGATGCTGCGATTATGGAATCATTGGTGTTTGACACCCGCTATCATGATGTGGATGCATTAGTTGGTAATGTGCCTGAAGATTTATTGCAATTTGATCAATTAAACAGCTTTTCGGCCACATTGCAAAATAGCATTACTGCCAGCCCTACACTGCGTAGTTATGTACTCAACTTATGGCGTGCTACAAAAACACCTACTGAATTTGGCGTAAAAGTTTCAGGCGTCGACATGAATCGTCTAGTACTATCAGGCGCCAGTCCTCGCGGCATGGGGATGGTATTACGTGCAGCTCGGGTAAACGCCTGGCTAAATAATCGCACGGCAGTATTGCCAGAAGATATTCATGAGGTATTTCACTCTACAGTTGCTCACCGATTGGTATTTAGTCCGGTCTATGAAATGCGCCGTACAGAAATTGCTCGTGAAATGCTCAGCGGTATTATCAATACAATTGCCACACCATAAATACCCAATTTTTAGGTTTAATATACAGTCACGAATTTAATGTCTCAACAACACATCAAAGAGTTTAGCTACCATATTGCTTGGCGTTCACGCTCACGGCGTCCTGGTCGTCATAAAAGCAACCAGCGTGGCATGGGAATGGAATTCCGCGGTCACACCACGTTACTTTCTTACCCTGACCCACGCCGTATTGACATACGTCAAACGATACGAGACCCGCTAGAACAAATTCATGTGCGTATTTTTAACCAAAAAAGTATCACGCCAGTATTTGTACTATGTGACATGTCTGGCTCGATGCAGTATGGAAGTGACCAAAAAAAAATTGGGGTGGCAGCAGATATAGCACAATCAGTAGCACAATCTGCTACACGCAACCGAGATTTAGTTGGGTTTATTGGTTTTGATGATATTGTCCGTGAAGATTGGCTTTGCACACTATCAGCTAGACCACATACCACGATTGAAATGGCTGAAAACCTTAGAACATACGTGGCACCAGAAGTTGGCAGTCGAGGCATAATCGAAACCGTTAGACTATTACCGCGTGAACGCTCGCTTATTTTTATGGTGTCTGATTTTCACATGCCGATAAGCGATTTAGAAGAATCACTAGTATTAATGCAACGCCACCATATTGTGCCCGTAGTGCTGTGGAATTCTTCCGAATATAAAGATTTACCAGAGTTTGGTATTACCAACGTCACTGATCCTGAATCCGGCGTTAAACGCACCTTATTCTTACGGAAAGCTTATCGTGAGCGCATTTTACAAAGCTTTGCTGATAGACGTAAAGCAATTGAAAGCCTTTTTTCACGTTACGACATGCAACCTTTTTTTGTTGAAAACAGCTTTGATGCAGACCTGCTATCTGATTACTTCCACCAATACGTTGCAGCCTAAACTAATGAGTATATTTATGCGAACAAGATTTTTATTAGTAATTTTTGCCATCGTATGTAGCATACCGCCAGCAATAGCTGACATCATACTGCCGGATGTTAATGCAAAATATGTGTCCATCAAACAAGAAAATCCAACGCGTGATGTTGGCTTTGTCGTCGGCGATGTGTTGGATAGAACAATCACCCTTACCATTAAAAAACCCTATCAATTGGTAAAAGAATCACTACCGATTGAAGGTTACGAGCATCGCTATAGAGGTCAAATTTCCGGCATAGAGCTTGTTAAAATGAGCGCTGAGGAAACCACCCATAGCAATGGTGCAACCTATGTGCTGCACTTAAGATATCAAATATTTACCACCGGAAAATTGGCCAAGCCCGCCGCACTAAGAGCAGAAATTATTAAACTACGTAATACTAGCAATACAGAAGTAGTGCAATATCGCATCCCTTCTTACAGCTTCCGTATTTCACCACTTTCCGTATTCGGCTCAGTTAAACTTAAAGAAGAAATGAGTCCATTTATTAAGCCTTTACGCTTAGATGCAACCCAAGATAGATTGCAACTGGGCATTTCCATAGGCTTACTGAGTACAGCACTACTAGGGCTGTTGTATATTTTTGGTGTGCGTGCTTGGCTGCCAAGAATGGGGGCGCCATTTGCAAAAGCCTATCGGGATATTCGAAAAATTCCTGACACTGATGAAGGTTTGCAAAAAGCTGTAGCACGCTTACATACATCGCTCAACAAAACTGCTGGTAGCATTTTATTTAGTAATAACTTAGGCGACTTTTTACAGAGAAAACCTGCATATACGCCGCTAAAGCAAGAAATTGAAAAGTTTTTTATGCTATCTAGCCAAGTATTTTTTGAGCCAACTACAGCATCACATGTAGGAGAAAGTCCTAAAGTTTGGTTACAAATATTCTGTCGCCACTTACGTGATTGTGAACGCGGGCTAATTCCCAACATAAAACCAAAGGCGAGCCACTGATGGGATTTTTACATCCATTAGTATTATGGCTGTTGCCGCTAGCCTTATTGCCCATCCTACTTGAGCGATCGAATACACGCAGCTATTCATGGGTTGCGATGTTACCTGTAGACACACTGTCTAACTTAATCGGCCTATTGCTTAAAATCTTGGCTGCCATTAGTTTAATTTGCATCATTCTAGGCTTGGCCGGCCCACACAGCCTTGAGCAAAAAATAGAACGTATAGGCGTTGGCGCGCAAATTGGCATGGTTATTGACAGAAGCGCTAGTATGGATGATCCATTTTCTGGGGGTACTGCCGAAGGCCGAGTGGGTGAAACCAAGTCGGTCGCAGCGGCTAGATTGATGACAGACTTTGTCAACAAGCGTAAAAACGACATGATAGGTGTTGTTACCTTTAGTAATTCAGCCATGTATGTATTACCGCTCACTGAAAGTCGCGAAGCTATTTTAGCTGCTATTAAAGCCACTGCCGGCAACTCTCTTTTTCAAACCAATATCGGCGGCGGCTTAACTAGCGCCGTTGGCTTGTTTGAACATGTGCCAGATTCAGGCTCTCGGGCGATTATTTTAATTTCAGATGGCGCTGGCCGGGTAAGCGGCGATGTACAACAAAAATTACTTGATTGGTTACAACGCTATAATTTATCACTGTACTGGGTAGTGCTACGCCAACCAGGTGGCGTCACTATTTTTGACCCTAAATATGAAGATCATTATGAGGGCACATTACCCACAGAAGTTGAACTTTATTATTACTTTAAATTACTTCGCTCACCGTTTCATGCTTACGAGGCAGAAGATCCAAAATCACTCGCAGCGGCCATGGCGGATATTAATCAAAAAGAAAAAAAGCCGATTAAATATATGGAAAAAATCCCGGGACACGACTTTACTCGGCTTTGTTACTTTATCGCCGCGTTGATGATTGCCCTACTCCTTAGCGTAAAATATTTAGAGCTTAGAACATGGAATGCAAAAATATGAGCCTCGCCCTACCCGCAGTAAGTGTTAAAAAATTAACCTTATTACTTGTGATTATTGCTATTGCCGCTAGTACTGGTATTGGCTATGAGCTAAATAGAATCCGTCAAATCAACGCCTTTAATGAAGCTGTGAGTAGCGGTAAAAATCCGCTAACAGATAAGCAAAGTTTTGAAGCCAAATATTCCACCGCGTACTGGCTAGCAAAAAATGAACGTTTTAAAGA
>CANNEG010000028.1:0-17712 GCA_947503455.1 Betaproteobacteria bacterium | reverse complement strand
CGCCTAGAACAGTGCTTTTATTTTTGTTTTGGTATGCAATTTCTAATCGAGTTGGGTCGGTAGGGGATGATGTCGTTGTGAGCATATACGTGTCAGCCCCAACTACAAGTGGTAGACCATTTCCTGCAAATACATTGTAGCTACCCTCGCCTTGTGAAACGACGGTTGTTTTAATTTGCTTACTTAGCTCTAGTACCAGTTGATCGCGTTGATCCATTAAGTCGTTAGGGGTGTTGCCAGTGGCACTAATTGCCTTGTCAATGACATCGTTTAAACTGGCAATCTGTTTAGCATAGGTGTTCACTAGGCTGACACTAGAGGCCAATTGCGTGTTCAGATCATTACGAATTTCATTCAGTCTGCCACTCGTACTTTGAAAACGATTAACCAAAGATTGTGCGTTAGACAACATCGCTTGTCGTGTCGGTGTGTCACTAGGATTAGCTGCCAAGTCTTGCACGCTGGCAAAGAAATCATTCATCGCGGGATTCAACCCTGATGCAGCATCAGACAGCATGTTATTGATCGTGCTAAGTTGACCATTATAGGCATCAATACCGGCACTAACAGATTGACTATGTATAGCTTGTTTAGACAATATTTCGTTATAGACGCGCGTCACGGCAGATACTTCAGCGCCTTGCCCTACATAGCCATAGCCAAAATCTTGCGATTGGGCAGCAGATTGTACGACAACTTGTCGTGAATAACCCGGCGTAGATGCGTTGGCAATATTGTGACCAGTCGTGCTGAGCCCAACTTGAGCTGCAGAAAGCGCACTTTTCCCAATACTCAGTATGTTAGAGGCCATGATGTTTACTCTTTAAAAATCCCATGTATAGCTTAAGTGACGGCATAAAAAGACAAAACTTTAATTTGCATCGTAAAATTAATTTAAGTAGCCGAAACTTTTTGAATCACACTGGCTAATTTACTGGCGTAGTTAGGGTCTGTTGCATAGCCAGCTTTTTGCATCGATTGTGCGTAGGCATTCACATCTTGCAGATTCGCCATGACTTTTTCATAGCGCGGATTATTGCGCATCAAATTGGCAAAATCTTTAAAGGAATCTGCATAGCTATCATAGGCACGGAATTTTTCGATACGTTTTTGTTTAACCCCATTAAAATATTCTGTGGTGGTAGCCTCCACCACTTTGCCGTCCCAACTGTCATTAGCTTTAATGCCAAAAAGATTGTTGCTAGGGGTGCCATCGGCCGCTTTTAATTCATGCTTACCCCATCCGCTTTCTAGTGCGGCTTGGCCTAACATTAAATGGGCAGGCACACCGGTAGCTCGACTCGCTTCTTCAGCATGTTTAGCCATGCGGTTTTGAAATTCAGCAGCATTGCCACTGATAGGTTTCGAATTTGAGATATTGCTTAAGCTGTTATTAATAGGGTTTAATTTTTGATCAGGATTCGACTCAAATTTTTTAATGCTGTTACTTGAAAATGGATTGCTCATTAATGTTGAATTTGACTTTGGCGCTTCATCAGTCACTGCTTGTTCTAGTGCGTTAGTCGCAGGATAGCCATTTTTGCTTAACTGTTTTGCCAATACATCTGCAAGCCCTAAGCCTTTGGAGGATAGGTTGCTACTAAGTTGTTGATCAAGCATAGAAATGAATGTGCGACTTTGCTCATTATCAAAAGGGCTGTCTTGAGAAGCGGAGGCCTCACGCATACTTTTGAGCATCATGTTCATAAAGATTGCCTCAAATTGCTTGGCAACCCCTTTGATGGCTTCTGGCGAATTTTCTTTTGCTGCTTGTTTAAGATTACTTAAACCATTGGCATCAAAAGCTAATTGACCAGATAAGTCTGCCCCGTTGACCATGTTAGATTACCTCTAAGTCAGCATGTAAAGAACCTGCTGCTTTCATGGCTTGTAATATGGCGAGTAAATCTTGCGGTGTGGCACCAATGGCATTCAGCGCTTTCACGACATCGGAAAGGTTCGCGCCGCTATTAAGTTTTAGCACTTTTCCAGACTCTTTTGTAATATCAATGCTTGAAACTGCTGTTGAGATTGTTTGGCCACCTGAAAATGCCCCTGGTTGGCTAATGACAGGTGAGGTGTCGATGACCACAGCTAGATTGCCATGAGAAACAGCACAGCTATCAAGCGTAACCGCCTTGTTCATGACGACAGAACCTGTACGCGCATTAAGAATAATTTTCGCTGAGGTTGTGGCGCGGGTCACGTTAATCGTTTCCAATGCAGCTAGAAAACTAACCCGACTGACGTTTGCTGTCGGCTCTACTTTAATGACACGGCCATTTTGTGCCATGGCGGTATTTTGTCCAAAACGTTGGTTAATGGCATCAACGACTAATGATGCAGTAGAAAAATCAGATTCTTTAAGTTCTAGATTAACGCTGTCTGTTTGGCTAATTGTGTTGGGTAGGGCGCGTTCTACGGTTGCACCATCAGAAATTCGGCCTACACTCAGATGGTTAATTTGTTTTTCACTGCCATTGGCTGATGCGCCTACGCCACCGACCACTAAGTTACCTTGGGCAATTGCATACACTTGTCCATCTGCACCTTTAAGCGGGGTCATGAGTAAAGTACCACCCCGTAGACTTTTTGCACTCCCCATGGAAGATACTGTGACATCTAATGTTTGGCCGGGTTGAGCAAATGCCGGCAAGCTGCTGGTGATCATCACTGAAGCTACATTTTTCATTTGCACGCTAGTACCTGCAGGAAGGCTAATGCCCATCTGTTGCATCATGCTGATGGTGCTTTGTATGGTATATGGGTTTGAATCGCCTGTACCATCTAAACCCACCACTAGACCGTAACCTAATAATTGATTGTTTCTCACTCCTTGAATAGTGGCTAAATCTTTTAGCCTCTCTGCATGGGCAGGCTGTATGAACATTAAACTGCAAAAAAACAGCAGGCAAGCAATGTTTAAGCTATGTTTTACGATGAGCTGCGTGAGTGTTTTTAAGTCGATATGTAAATTTCTGCGCATCATCACCATCCTCACAGTGGAGCCAAGCTCAAGAAAAATCGCGCCAACATAGAGGCTACGGCAGCACCATCTATTTTACTGTTCGTTCTATACTCAATACGGGCATCCGCCACTTGCGTGGAGGTCACAAAGTTGCCTGTGGTAATCGTGTCGGGATTAATGACGCCAGAAAATCTCACAAACTCGGTGCCTTTATCTAAAGAAACTTGCTTCTCACCGCTCACCATTAAATAGCCATTGGGTAACACATCAACTACAGTGACAGTAATCGAGCCGGTAAACTCATTGCTAGCATTTGCGTCAGCTTTGTCTTTGTAAGAGTTTGATGCGGCACCAGCGACGCTTGCACCTGGTACTTTAAGACCAAACAAGCTGGTAATCTCACTTGCTGCTTTGCCTTCTTTGCTACCAGAACTTTCGCCTGCTTTAGTGGCAGAAGTGTTTTCTACGATATTGATGGTAAGAATGTCACCAATATAACGAGGACGTCTGTCTTCAAATAATGGATGGTAAGCCGCCGCATTATATATACCACCACTACTTGCTTTAATTGGTGCAACAGCAGTAGGTTTGGCGGTCATGGGTTGCTTAACGATTGAATCTGGCGTGACCGCACAACCACTTGATAGCATTAGCAAACTTACAATTAATAATAAATATTTTTTCATTGTTGCAACACCTTGATTACATCTGTGACAGTTTTTGTAACATCTGATCAGAAGTGGTAATCGCTTTGCTGTTGATTTCATAAGCGCGTTGGGTTTGAATCATATTAACAAGCTCTTCCACGACGTTTACGTTAGATGTTTCAACATAACCTTGCGTTAATAACCCAGCACCATTGGCACCAGGTGTGTTGGTTGAAGCGCTACCGGATGCAGTGGTTTCTACGTATAAGTTTTCACCTTTACCTTGTAAGCCGGCCGGATTAATAAATGTTGAAAGTTGTAATGTACCTACTTGTGTTGAAGTGGCGGAACCTGTTGTAGTCACAGAAACTGTCCCATCACGGGCAATCGTCATGCTTTCAGCAGCGGCTGGAATGGTAATGGCTGGTTGAACAGCAAAGCCGCTAGAAGTCACTAGCTGACCTTGGCTATCCACTTGAAAAGAACCATCACGCGTGTAAGCGTTTGTACCATCTGGCAGCAATACTTTGAAGAAGCCTGCACCTGAAATAGCGACATCTTTATCATTGCTGGTGGCTTGTAAATTACCTTGGCTAAAAATACGCTCAGTCGCTACCGGTCTAACCCCAGTACCTAATTGCAAACCTGAAGGTAATTGTGTTTGTTGTGAAGATTGAGCGCCTGGTTGACGAATGTTTTGATAGAGCAAATCTTCAAACACGGCACGTGAACGTTTAAAGCCGTTGGTACTGACGTTAGCCAAGTTATTGGCAATCACATCCATTTGTGTTTGCTGAGCATCTAAGCCAGTCTTTGAAATCCATAGTGAGCGTATCATTTTATTTCCTTTCCAAAATCAGCAATCAGACAAAATGAGTGATTCGATCTATTCATTTGATTGCGGATTGATAGCATCAAATGCGATTAACTTTATATTAACCCAACTTAATTTAACTCAAACTGAGGAGTTGACTGGCTTTATTGGCGTTATTCTCAGCGTTCTGCATGAGCTTCATTTGCATGTCAAAGCCTCTAGCCAGTGCAATCATCGTCACCATCGCGTCTACCACGTTGACATTACTGCCTTCTAAGGCGCCACTTACAACGTTGACGCTGGCATCGGCCTCAGCTGCGCTTCCATCTGCTGTAGTAAATAATCCATCATCTGCGCGGATTAGGTTAGTTTCAGGAGGATTCACTAATTTTAAGCGGCCAATCACATTAGATGGGCCGGGGCTAGTGTTATTAGACACTGCAGATACCGTACCATCTTTAGCAATCGAAATCGTCATATCAGGAGGAATGCTGATAGGGCCACCATCGCCCATCACGTTGAGGCCAGTTGATGTTTGTAAAATCCCATTCTCACTGACTTTAAATGAACCGTTGCGTGTATAACCTTCTGAGCCATCTGCACGCTGTGCAACAAGCCAACCCTTACCTTGAACCGCTACGTCTAAATCGCGATTGGTTGATTGGATAGGGCCGGGATTAAAGTCTGCGCCTACAGTTGCATCAACCACAAAGGCACGTGTTTGCAAACCTTCACTGATGACAGGTACCGCTCTAAATGAATCTACTTGTGCCTTAAATCCTGTGGAAGAAGCGTTAGCAAGGTTGTGCGCCGTAGTCGCTTGTTGTTCAAGTATATGTTTAGCGCCTGACATGGCGGTATAAATCATGCGATCCATGGCGATTCTCCTTATTTACGATACGCTATTAACGTAGATTAACCAGCGTTTGTAATACCTGATCCTGCGTTTTAATCGTTTGTGCATTGGCTTGATAAACGCGTTGTGCCGTAATCATATTGACCAATTCAGCAGTGAGATCTACATTAGAATCCTCTTGTGCAGAGGCTTGCAGTACGCCTAATGAACCTGTGTTAGGGGTGCCTATTAATGCTGTGCCTGAGTTTGCACCTTCAGCCCAAGCGTTTCCACCAAGCGATTGCAGCCCATTAGGGTTTACAAAGTTAGCCAGTACTACTTGAGCCAAAGTTTTAGATTGACCATTGGTATAACGCCCAATAATTGTGCCATCAGCCGCGGTGCTAAATCCTGCTAAGCGTCCTGAAGTGAAGCCATCTTGAGAGAGTGCGTTCACGCCAAAATTAGAACCAAACTGAGTGCTGCCAGAATAGTCTAGTGTCAGTGTGACAGCGCTGGCGCCATTGGTCGGCGTGAATGTGACAGTCGGCGTGGCAGGGTTGATCGTTGGATTAATACCCGTGCCATCAAAAGTCATGGTGGAGGTTGCTACTTCAGCGGCATCGCCAACTTTAGTAAATACATTCCAAGTTGAACTACCAGCGGCTTCTGCTGTTTTTATAAAATAGGTCTGTAAAGTGTGTGCATTACCTAAACTATCATACGTTGTGACTGCAGTAGAGTTATGGTAAGTCGTTGGGTCTGTTGAATCAAAGCCTGCAGCAGACAATACTTCATTACGAGAGTCTAAGTTAACTAAGCCAGTTACGTTGGTAGTTTTAGATGGTTGTAAGTCTGTCGTATTAATATTAATTTCAGCGGTTGCGCCTGTGCCAAGAATACCTGCAGCATCAGCAACATAGCCCGTGAGACGCTTGCTTGAGGCATCTACAATATAACCCGCTTTGTCCATTTCAAATTGACCATTGCGTGAATAGGTAATAGCCCCGTTATTACTCATTCTAAAAAAGCCGTTACCATTAATGGCGATATCTAGAGAGTTATTCGTGCTGGTAATGTTGCCTTGTGTAAATTGCTGGGCTACGTTAGAAAGCTTAGTACCAATACCAATTTGGGTAGAGCTGCCGCCTGAAAGTGAATTAGCAAATACATCAGCAAATTCGGCTCTTGATTGCTTGAAGCCGACAGTGTTAGCGTTAGAGACGTTATTGCCAATTACTTCTAGTTGTTTTGAAGCTGCATTAAGACCGCTTAATCCTTGTTGAAAACTCATGGTGTTCTCCTAATTTCTATCAATGGGTATTTAGTAAATTTCTTTTATGTCGCTAGTGCTTACACTGGTTTCATTATTTAAATTCAATTTAATGCCAGTCGCATTGTTAGTTAGGCTGACTACTTGCGCATAACTTAAGCCTTCCACAGCAGCACTCTTGCCAGCGCTTGTTGCAGTGGCTTCAAATTTATAGTTTCCAACCTTAGCCACTGAACCATCGTCAGCTTTTCCATCCCAGTTGAGTGATAAGTTCCCGGCATTTTGTGCCCCTAACGTCAGAGTTCTAATGGCGCTACCTGCTGAGTCTTTAATCGTGATGGCTAATCTATCTGCACCTACCGGCAAGTTGACGCCTAAATAGCCACCAGTGCCGTTGCTGCTCACTTCATTGCCTGACACCAATACGTTGTGACCTATCATGCTAGATGCCTGATAAGATTGACCTGTTTGCACACTGCCAATTAATGATTCCAGTGTGTTATTGAGTTTATCGATGCCAGTAACGGTTGAGAGTTGCGCCATTTGGCTAGTCACTTGCGCATTATCCATCGGGTTAAGTGGATCTTGATTTTTCATCTGTGTGACAAGTAAAGTCATAAACCTATCTTGCGCTTTATCTACGCTATTCGTTGTTGCATTTTTTTTACCATTTACGTTATCTAGTAAACTTTGTGATACTGTATTTGACGTGCTTTGTACTGTAGTCATGGTTTTTTCCTTAATCAGCAAGGTTACTATTGCTGTCCTATGGTGAGTGTTTTAAGTAGCATGGTTTTAGCTGCATTCATCGTTTCTACGTTGTTCTGGTAGGCGCGAGATGCTGAAATCATATTGACCATTTCTTCAGTCACATTGACATTAGGCATAGTAACGAAGCCTTTTTCATTAGCCAGTGGGTGCTTAGGTTCGTAAACTACTTTAGGTGGAGAAGCATCTTCAATGACTTTAAGCACCTTAACGCCACTGGCATTTGGCGATGCGCTTGGTGTCGCGCTAAATACAACCTGTTTTGCTTTGTATGGCGTACCATTTGCGCTAGTGGCACTATCTGCATTGGCAAGATTACTGGCTACTGCATTTAAGCGCTGTGATTGCGCACTCATTGCAGAACCTGAAATATTAAATACATTAAATAGAGACATTTTTTATCCTATCAAAAGAAAAGTTATGAACCCTGTATTGCGGCTAACATTTTTTTAAGCTGAGCATTAATCATGGTCAAACTCGCTTCATAGCGAATGCTATTGTCGGCAAACTGGTTACGTTCTACATCCATATCTACCGTATTGCCATCTACGCTTGCTTGTGCAATTTTTCTAAATAAAGGTTCGCCAAGACCGCCACTAAAAGAAGGTGTAGTTGAAGATGTTGCATCTAAATGCATAGCCGAAGTCTTATTAGGTGTATTTGCATTTTGATTGGCACCGGCACCGGCAATGGCATTTTGCATGGCTGCTTTAAAGTCGATGTCGCGCGCTTTGAAGTTAGGTGTATCGGCATTGGCGATATTGGCAGCAATTAACTCTTGGCGTTGGCCACGTACCCTTAAGGCGTTTTGATGAAAACTTAAGGCATCATCTAATTTATTCAACACGATTATTTCCTTTCATAACAACACTTGCTTTTACATCATGTGTTTTTGAGCAAAAAATCAATTAAAGAAAATACACTTTTTGCCGATAACATTTATGACTGCAAGTTTAGATTTAAAAGATTGCCTTTAATTAAGAAAGAAAAAGGGTAAAACTTGTCCTTTTCCTCGCTTTGCTATCCAGTTGTCTCCGTAGAATGCATATTGAGTTTTAACCATTTACATTGGAATTCAATATGAATAAAGCCAATAGCTATTTACGCATTAGTGCGACAAGCGTTGCTTTTATGTTAGTCGGCCTTTTGATGACATCATTCAGTTGTGCTGAAGGTGCGGCAGCATCTACAGCATTGGTGAATCAAGCAACAAAACAAAATTTATCGGCTGTGAAAGCTAAGATTACAGAATTTTTGGAAACGCAAACTATTGGCTACCCAGGTAAGGTGAGCGTTCAAGTAGGTGCAATAGATCCTAATGTGAAATTAGTACAATGCCCTGAACTACAAGCTTTCTTACCAGCAGGCAGTCGAGCATGGGGAAAAACCAGTGTAGGTGTGCGCTGTGTTGCACCAGCCAATTGGACCCTATATGTACAAGCAACGGTGAATGTGACCGCACAATATTTAGTCGCTGCAGCACCGCTAGCGCAAGGGCAGGTGGTGACAAGTCAAGATTTACTTTTTGAAAAAGGTGATTTAACACAATTGCCCGCAGGTATTTTTACGGATATGGCACAAGCTGTTGGCCGTTCTGTCAGTATGTCAATGAATGCTGGCACAGTGCTTAGACAGGAAATGTTGAAAGTGACCCCCGTCGTACAGCAAGGACAGACTGTTAAAGTCACTTCAGTAGGTAAAGGTTTTAGTGTGTCTGCGGAAGGTCAAGCGATGGCGAAAGCCAATGAAGGCCAGTTGGTGCAGGTTAAAGTTGCCAGTGGACAAGTGATTACAGGGGTCGCACGAAATGGCGGGCAGATTGAGGTTAATTTTTAAGTATATTTAGGTACATAAAAAACTTACTAAAGAATTAAAGTTCACTTAAACTATGCCGTTAAAAGCATTATAGATGGATATGATGCACATAGTAAATTAAGCCAAAGGATGAAAGATCATGAAAATTAATGACCCCATTAAAAACAGTTTAGGCCTTAGTGTTGATAAGGCTTCTACCGGCAAATTAGAGTCTGCCACAGCTAATAAGACTGCAAAATCTCAAGTAGATGCAGACTCATCTGAAAATGTCACCTTATCGCCTTTATCAGCGCAACTAAAGTCATTGGAAGCTAAGATTGCGACGACTAATGTATTTGATACTGAAAAAGTGGATGCGATTAAATCGGCGATTGCTAGTGGTCAATTTAAAGTAGATTCTGAGAAAGTAGCCGATGGACTGATTGCTACAGTGAGAGATTTGTTAACTACCCAAAAAACATGAGGATGCCATGAATCAACTAACTTCTATGAAACAAATCTCGTTTGCGCAAGATGCCCAATTAGTGGGTACTTTGCTAGAGGCTTTATCTCGCGAGCAAGCTAGCCTAGTGAAGGCAGATATTGATTCAATAGAAGCGTTAATGGAAGAAAAATCCGTATTGTTACAACGTATCAATATGACGGCAAAGAGTCGTTATGCAGAATTAGCGGCCAATGGCTTTGAGGCTAATGAATCTGGTATGTTGGCATGGCTTAAGCATCAAGCAAAGCCAGTTATCAATCAGCAATGGTTAAATTTTCAAAAAACTTTAAGTCAAGCAAAAGAAATGAACCGCCTTAATGGCGTACTCATTAATAAACATTTCAATCGCAATCAACAGTTGCTTAATCATCTTCAAGGCAACTCAAATGCGGGTGATGTTTATGGTAAAAATGGTCAAGCGAAATCACATGCTTACTCACGTGGATCATTAGTGGTCTAACTGCCATTTAGTTAAATTTCATTTTACCGGATAGTTTACTTACGCCGCGCCTTAAAAAATTCGGATAACGTAGCGCCACATTCTGTGGCCATGACTCCGCCTGTTATTTCTGTGTGATGGTTTAATTTTGCTTCAGCCATTAAATTAACCACGCTTCCGCATGCGCCAGTTTTTGGGTCATTAGCACCAAACACAAGTCTCGCAATACGCGCGTGCTGAATTGCACCACTACACATAGCACAAGGCTCTAGTGTGACGTAAAGTGTACAGCCAACAAGGCGATAATTTTTCAAATGTTTTGCCGCATCACGCATGGCCGTTATCTCTGCATGCGCAGTAGGGTCGTGTGAGCTTATCGGAGCATTACTGCCGCGGCCTATAATCACCCCATCTTTTACGACGATTGCGCCCACCGGCACTTCGTCAGCTTGAGCAGCAAGCTTGGCTAAGTCTAAGGCCTGTAACATATAGTGCTGGTCAATCACTTTTTGTTCGGCCGCTAAATTTTCTTGGGTGTCAGTCATTTTTTTTAAATTTGTTATCAATTATTTACTAACATTGCATTAATTAACGATGTAAGTAGGCACTTGTACAGTGTGTGTTACACATTTTTTGAGGATTATGTAATTTTCTGCACAGATTTTTAGTGTTTCATTGTGATTGTACTGCCTTTACGGTAAAATTTGTTCCCGTCTAGGTTGTGATAAATAGCCTTCTAAAAAGTCTTCTTAAAAGTAAATTTAATGACTAAATATGTATTCGTAACTGGCGGTGTAGTTTCCTCTCTAGGTAAAGGCATTGCAGCAGCAAGCCTTGGCGCTATCCTTGAATCGCGTGGTATTAAAGTGACCATGCTCAAACTCGACCCTTATATCAATGTTGATCCTGGCACCATGTCACCTTTTCAGCATGGTGAAGTATTTGTTACAGACGATGGCGCAGAGACTGATTTGGATCTCGGGCATTACGAGCGATTTATTTCGCAACGGATGGCTAAACGCAATAATTTTACGACAGGTCAAATTTACGAGACTGTCATTAAAAAAGAACGTCGCGGTGAATATTTAGGCAAAACCGTACAAGTCATCCCACATATTACCGATGAAATTAAAGCGCATGTAAAACGTGGTGCCGAAGGTGCTGATGTAGCGATTATTGAAGTGGGCGGCACAGTAGGGGATATTGAATCCTTGCCATTTCTTGAAGCAATTCGTCAAATGGGTTTTGAGGAAGGTAAAACCAATGCCTGTTATATTCATTTAACATTGTTACCTTGGATTCCAACGGCAGGTGAGTTGAAAACCAAGCCTACACAACATTCGGTAAAAGAGTTGCGTGAAATTGGTATTCAGCCAGATATTTTACTGTGCCGTGCAGATCGTAATATTCCAGATGAAGAGCGCAGAAAAATTGCGTTGTTTACCAACGTGCCATCTGAAGCGGTTATTAGTGCGATAGATGCCGACTCAATCTACCAAATTCCAGGGTTGTTGCATGATCAAATGCTAGACGAGATTGTCTGCCATAAATTAGATATTTTGGCTAAAGCGGCAGATTTATCTAGTTGGGAAAAAATTTCATTCGCATTAAAAAACCCTAAACACTTAGTGAATATTGCGTTTGTAGGTAAGTACATTGATTTAGCGGATTCATATAAATCACTTACTGAGGCGCTAATACATGCCGGCATACACACTGAATCTAAAGTTAAAGTCCATTACATAGATTCTGAAGATATTGAAGCGAATGGTACAAGTGCGCTGGAAAATATGGATGCGATTTTAGTTCCAGGAGGCTTTGGTAAGCGTGGCACTGAAGGCAAAATCGCGGCGATTGGTTATGCCAGAAAAAATAAAGTGCCCTACCTTGGTATTTGCTTAGGGATGCAATTGGCGGTGATTGAGTTTGCACGCAACGAAGCCCATTTAACGGATGCCAACAGCACTGAATTCAACCCTGAAAGCCCACATCAAGTGGTGGGTTTAATCACCGAGTGGCAGACCGCAGATGGTAGTTTAGAAAAACGGACGCAAGATTCAGACCTTGGCGGAACGATGCGTTTAGGTGCGCAGGCTTGCCCTATAGTGCCTAACACCATGGCCGCTGACATTTATGGCAGCCAAGTGAATGAGCGCCATCGTCATCGTTATGAAGTGAATAATAACTACGTAGAGCAATTAAAAGCGGCTGGTTTAGTAATATCGGCTAGAACACCTACAGAAGATTTGTGCGAGATGATTGAGCTACCACAAAAAGTGCATCCATGGTTTGTTGCTTGCCAATTCCACCCGGAATTTACTTCTAATCCTCGCACCGGTCATCCCCTATTTACGGCTTATGTAAAAGCTGCGCTAGCGCATAAAGGTATTAAATAACTGATTTATATTGAAAGAAGTTTAAAGGGATAGTGATGCAGTTATGTGGATTTGAAGTAGGGCTAGATAAGCCGCTATTCTTGATTGCAGGGCCTTGTGTAATCGAGTCACAACAAATGGCGATTGACACGGCGGGGCAGCTTAAAGAAATTGCTGCTGCACTCGGCATACCTTTTATTTATAAATCATCTTACGATAAAGCCAATCGTAGTTCCAATAGCACCTTTCGCGGTTTTGGGATGGAGCAAGGGTTAAGAATTTTAGATGAAGTGCGTCGTCAAATTGGCGTGCCAATTTTGACAGATGTACATACCGAAGAACAAGTGCCACATGTGGCGGCGGTTGTAGATGTGTTACAAACCCCAGCATTTTTATGTCGCCAAACTGATTTTATTACTGCTTGCGCAAAATCGGGTAAGCCAGTAAATATTAAAAAAGGCCAGTTTATGGCACCTGGTGATATGCGTAATGTGGTGCAAAAAGCCCGAGAAGCGAATGGTAATCAAGATACCATTATGGTGTGTGAGCGTGGGGTATCGTTTGGTTACAATACCTTGGTTTCTGATATGCGTGGCTTAGCTATTATGCGTGAAACCAACTGTCCAGTGGTGTTTGATGCGACGCATTCAGTACAACAACCTGGCGGTCAGGGTGATAAAAGTGGCGGCCAACGTGAGCATGTGCCAGTATTGGCGCGTGCAGCAGTGGCAAGTGGTATCGCTGGCATTTTTATGGAAACGCATCCAGATCCATCTAAAGCATTGTCTGATGGTCCCAATGCTTGGCCATTACATAAGATGAAAGATCTACTAGAGGTGTTGGTTGATTTAGATAGGTTAGTCAAAAAAGCGGGCTTTATAGAAAGTACCTTATAAGTTTTGCCACCGATGCGTGGCATACAGTAAAAATTTAGAATCAAATAAACGTCAGCTATAGGCTGTTAAATTGAGGAGCAAGTGATGAGTGCAATTGTCGATATTATCGCCCGTGAAATTTTAGATTCACGTGGAAACCCAACTGTTGAATGTGATGTATTGCTTGAAAGTGGCGTCATTGGCCGCGCAGCAGTGCCGTCAGGCGCCTCTACGGGCGCTAAAGAAGCAATGGAGTTGCGTGATGGTGATAGTGGCCGCTATCTAGGTAAGGGGGTGTTGCAGGCAGTAGAAAATGTAAACACCGAGATTACTGAAGCAATCATTGGTCTTGATGCGGAAGAGCAAAGTTTTATCGATAAAACTTTGATAGAACTTGATGGTACTGAAAATAAAGATCGATTGGGTGCGAACTCAATTCTAGCCGTTTCTATGGCTTGCGCGCGTGCAGCGGCGGAAGAGTCTGGCTTACCTTTATATCGTTATTTAGGCGGTTCTGGCGCAATGCAATTGCCTACACCTATGATGAATATCATCAATGGCGGTGCACATGCTGATAACAGCGTAGATATGCAAGAGTTTATGATTATCCCAGCAGGCCTGCCTTCATTCCGCGAAGCGATGCGTTGTGGTGCTGAAATTTTCCATCAACTTAAAAAAACACTGCATAAAAAAGGGTTGGCAACTACAGTCGGTGATGAAGGTGGTTTTGCGCCTAATTTACCATCAAATGAAGCGGCTATTCAATTGATTTTAGAGGCGATTTCGGCGGCAGGTTATGAGCCAGGTCGCGACGTTTATTTGGGCTTGGATTGTGCAAGTACTGAATTCTATAAAGATGGAAAGTATCATTTAGAATCAGAAGGGTTGGCACTTAGTTCAGCGCAATTCACTGATTATTTAGCTACTTGGTGTGATAAATATCCTATTATCAGTATTGAAGATGGGATGGGTGAGTTTGATTGGGATGGGTGGGATATTCTTACTAAACGTCTCGGTAAAACAACACAATTAGTGGGTGATGATTTGTTCGTAACTAATACTAAAATTCTGCGTGAAGGTATTCAACGCGGTGTTGCAAACTCAGTGTTAATTAAAGTGAACCAAATTGGCACACTGACTGAAACTTTTCAAACGATTGAAATGGCCAAACGCGCTGGCTATACCGCTGTAGTTTCGCATCGTTCTGGTGAAACGGAAGATACTACGATTGCTGATATTTCTGTAGCAACGAATGCCTTGCAAATCAAAACTGGCTCATTATGTCGTTCTGAACGTATTGCTAAATACAATCAATTGTTACGTATTGAAGAAGAGTTAGGTGATGCATCTAGCTATGCAGGTTTAGGTGCTTTTTACCAGCTATTCAAGTAATTGAAGCTTTAGTTAAAGACGCTTAATTGAAAGCACTCACACTCATATTCATTCTCCTCGTTGCTTTGTTACAGTATCCACTGTGGCTAGGCAAGGGGAGTTGGTTGCGTGTGTGGGAGTTAAATCGGCAAATTACACTGCAGCAAGAAAAAAATAGCGCATTAAAGGCGCGCAATGAAACTTTAAATGCTGAAGTGTTAGATTTAAAAAGTGGTCGGGCTGCCATCGAGGAGCGCGCTAGAAGTGAGCTGGGGATGATTAAGCAAGATGAAGTGTTTTACCAAGTGCTAGACAGTAATATACCTAAAACAGCTACTGGCACTGTGTCAGCGCCGTCAGTTGTGCCCAGCCCTAAAACTAATCGGTAGTTATATAGATAGATTCAGGCGTAGATGTCTGTACTAAACTGATTTAGATTAAATCACTCGAGATTCTGTAGCACGTAAGGTAGTTGCTGAATTTCGCCTTTAATACCATTGACGATTAAATCGCCACCCTCAACGTTGTCTAAGCGAATTTCTGCCAGTACATCGTAACCGCCTATCGGCGCAGGGGCACTTCTAACAACTTTTCCAACGACTTCATTATTTTGGTTCATCACATCATTAGAAGTCTGTGGAGGTATGGCAGTACTGAAATGCATGAGTTGTGTACGACGCTTTACCTTACCTAAGTAGTGTGTTCTAGCCACTATTTCTTGTCCTGTGTAACAACCTTTTTTGAAGTTAATTGCACCCAGTAGGTCTAAGTTGACCATTTGTGGCACAAACTCTTCTTGGGTATTCAGATAAATGTCTGGGATTCCCGCTTGAATTTCTAGCCACTCCCAGCAAGATCTGCCAACAGGTTTACACTGTTTTTTAAGCGACTGCCAAATTTCTTTAGCGCGCTCTGTATGGCATATAATTTCAAATCTCGCCGTTTTGCTTGGTAGGCGAATTAAGGTGCTATTTTCAGTGCAACTCACTTCGTAAGGTTGTGAAGGGATGTGTGTAAAAAATGGGCTTAAAAAATTAGGCACGTCATCTCCACTCAAGCCAATTTTGACGTTGTTGTCAGACACATTACTGATATTTACTTTGGCGCGCATGACATACATTTTTAAGCGCTTGCTAATCGGTTCTAATAGTTTAGCGTTTAATTGTAAGCAAATTTTTTGCTGGTGAGTAAAGGCAAAAAATAAGGCAAGTAAGCGGCCTTTTGGGCTGCAATAGCCAGTGTAGTGTGCGGTGATATCGTTTAATAAACGCACATCATTAGTGACTTGTCCTTGCAGAAAAGATACTGCATCATCGCCGCTAATTTCTAGCAAGGCTAGATGTGACAGATCGCAAATTACATTTTGATTTTGAGTGCAAATTAGCTCATTTTGTATATTACCAAATGACACGATGGTCTCATTGTTAAATACTGCGCCTTGAATGAATTGATATTCTTGCCAGTCGTTATTTGCCATAGGTGACTCTTCATGATGAGTAAGTGTTGTTGACGATCATTGCATGTATTATATATTGAAGGTTAATTACATGGATATTTCAGTGGCTATGACATTAAAATACCAAACTACAGATTAATTAATTTAGAAAGTAGCTTTTAGAGATCAGCGTAAATTGCAACCAATACAGTTAAGTCTAAAATATTCAATCATCGCATGCTTATTGTTTTTATTAATGAGTAGTGGGGCATTATTGATTGTATTGCTAGTTGCAATGGCTTGGCCACTTAAGTTGTTGTTGGGCCTTCTGATTCTTGCATCAACAGGTTACACGGTGTTTTGTCATTGCTTACGAAGTTTGCCGTGGTCGATAGTTATGATAAAAGTGAATGTAAAAAGCCAGATGCAATTAATCCGACAAGATGGTAAACAATTAGAAGTGACGGTGCTTGGCAATACGGTAGTAACGCCCTATTTGACGGTGCTTAATTGCCGTCATAATCAATTGACGTTCGCACAACGTCTATTTGCTCAGCATATTATTATATTTCCTGATGCGGTAGATGCCGAATCATACAGGCGATTACGCGTTTGTTTGCGTTGGACTAGCTTTAAAACAAACCTAATTGGCGAGTGATTTAGCTTATATGGTTGTCATGCGCAATAGCCGCTTCATTAGCGCTGTGGCGTGTTTTAAGCAGGTCTTTCCTATATAACTTTAAAGTGGATTTGATTTGGCCAATCGGGTGTTTGCCAATGTAGGCAGTGAGTAGAAGTAATGCTGCGATTGAAGCTAATGCCCAGCTTAAGTTAAATGGCGCAACATCACGACGCGCAGGTTTTTGTGTTTTCATAGCATCTAGTAAGTTATGTACATCGTTGCCATGTACATAAGTACCGCCAATTTCTTTGGCAACGCTTTTTAGATATTCACTATCTAACTTTGAAATAAATCGATCGTTACTACCCGCGACATTGTCGTCTCTTGTGCCAAGAGTAGACTCTGAGATTTGCGCAATACCAGGTTGGAGCGCAAAACTCTCATTTGACCAAAAGCCAATTAACTGATTTTTGTCAGTGAGTTTGGGAATAGCGGTACCTTTTTCTGAGCCTACTCCGACCAACAACCAGCCATCGGCACCCTGAAAGTTAGTGAGATCCTTCGTATTAAATGCGTGTAACTTTGGCGCTTCTTCACCGTCTGTAATCAATACTACTTGGGCTGGTTCAGGAAAGCCACGCACTGCCCTAGCGATGCTATAAAGGCTTTCACGTACACGACTATTCCCAGACCATGCATTACGCCAGTCTAGGTGGTCGATGGTGTCTTGGATGGCTGCAAAGTTTTCACATACTTCAATAGGGGTATAAAGTGCAGCGACGCTATTGCCGGCAAACAGGCCTATGCCCACTTTGGTGTCACAAGGTAGTGATGACACTGTTTCATGTAATAGTTTTTGCGTATAGGCAATACGTGTAGCCGGCTTGCCATTGATTTCCATGTCACTCGCATTCATACTTTGTGAAATGTCTGCGACGAGGAAATAGCTGTAAATATTGTGTTTAACTGGAATGCTGGGTTGAAATAAGGC
>CANNEG010000027.1:0-17790 GCA_947503455.1 Betaproteobacteria bacterium | reverse complement strand
CTTTGGCTTGAGACCGCACCTAAAGAGGCCAGATTGCACTTTATCAGTGTGGAAAAATACCCCCTTAGCCTATTGGAAATCAGCACTGCGTTACATCTATGGCCAACACTTAGTGCGTTAAGCGAGCCATTTTTAGCCCAGTATGAACGCTTATTAAACGGCGCAACAAGCATTGTGCTGTTTGATAACCGCATTCAACTCAGCTTGTTAATAGCGGACGCCACTGAGGCCTATCAATCAAACTATGTTAAACACACAACCCCCGTTGTCGATGCTTGGTTTTTAGATGGGTTTGCACCGGCAAAAAATCCCGATATGTGGCAAGCTACACTTTTTAAAAACATGGCGTTGCTATCAAGCACCACCACCTCTTTCGCCACGTTTACCAGTTCTGGGGCTGTGCGCCGCGCGTTAATGAATGCTGGATTTGTTGTTATCAAGCAATCAGGCTTTGGCAAGAAACGTGAGATGTTACGGGGTCACTTTGTAGGTGCTAAAGATGACAGTTAATACTGCGATTGTCATTGGTGGTGGCATTGCCGGCTGCAGCACCGCGCATGCGCTTGCTCAACGTGGCATTAAAGTCACCTTGCTGGAACGTAATGCCGCTATTGCCAATGAAGCCTCTGGTAATCCACAAGCCATGCTTTATCCACGCTTAAGCGGTGATGATGCGGCCAGTCAGTTTGCGCTCATGAGCTATTTGTATAGCTTAGATTTCCTTAAAACACTGAATCTGAGCCCGGCTGATTTTAACGTTTGCGGCATGTTGCAACTTGGTTTTAATCCTAGAGAACTCGCACGCATTCAAAAAGTAGCTGCATTTTTTGAATCTGAAGCGTTTGTAAAATACGTTACCGCGGAACAAGCAAGTGCCCTTGCCGGCATTGAACTGATGCACGATGCCATTTATTTTCCTAATGCTGCGTGGGTCAATCCACAGCAATTATGTCAGCGCCTCATTGACCATGAAAATATCTCAGTTAAAACATCAATTAGTATAAATAAGCTATTGAAAAATAATGATTTATTTGAAGTTTATTCTAATGATAAGCTCATAGAAAAATCCGATGTCATCATCATTGCAAATGCCAATGAAGCGAAAAATATGGGGTTATCTTTGCCCATCAAAACACAAGCAGTCCGCGGCCAAGTGAGTATCGTTAATGCTAGCGCCATGAGCGCGCCACTTAAATTAATTGTATGCAGTGATGGCTACTTAAGCCCAGCTTCTCATGCACAGCATTGCTTGGGCGCAACCTTTTCAACAGACACTATGGATTTGACCATTGATGAATTAGACCATCAGGCTAATCTAGCAAGACTTAACAGTTATTCAGCGGCCTTGTATGAAAATCTTAAAGACAATATTTGCGATGGCCGCGTTTCATTACGATGTAGCACTTCCGACTATTTCCCCTTAGTGGGCGAGCTGCTAGAAGGCAGCGCGCTGATATCAAGACCGCCCCGCCCTAACGCCACAGCAACATCATTGCCTTGGATAAAAGGTCTGTATATCAATGCTGCACATGGGAGTCGTGGCTTCACCAGCGCACCACTCTGCGCATCGCTACTCGCGAGCTTCATCTGTCACGACAATTTACCGATGCCAGATGATTTAGCGGGTTTATTAAATCCCAACCGCTTTCTATTACGAAAATTAGGCTTAAAAAGATTGGCTAGAATGCTTGCCACATCAAACGCGACTAACATTGCCAAGCCTATTTCGAGTTAAAATTAAACCATGCCGCAAGCCCACTACCTTAATGCAATCAATCTATATCACAAAGGCGACTTAGCCCTAGCTGAGCAGTCGCTTAAAAAAGTGCTAGCCTTGCAGGCGAAGCATGCTGATGCATTGCATCTACTGGGCATTGTTTGCTATCAAAGCAATCGTGCGGCTGAAGCGGCGCAATATCTACAACAGGCACTTAGCATCGCGCCACGTAATGTAGATTATTTAAATAATTATGGGCTCACCTTACGGGCTAGCGGGCAGCATGAAGCCGCCTTAAAAAGCTTTCAGCAAGCACTTAGCATTCAAGCGAAAGATTTAGATATCCAACTTAATATCGCAAATACGCTACTCACACTTAATCGATTTAAAGAAGCAGCCACTTATTACCGTCGCCTGCTGCAGATATTTACCAAGCAAAATAATGCCACCCAAGGCAGTGTGCGTGAGGCACTATGCCATTGCCTAACGACGCTAGGCAATCAAGCACAATTGACGGGGCACTATTTACAAGCAGAAACATGCTTTCAGGAAGCATTAGTGCATAGCGCAAAAAACGATGCAGAAGATGCGGTGCTACATTACAACTTGGCCAACGCACAGCGAGAACTCGGTAAAACGACCGACGCAGCCCTGCACTATCAAAAGGCTGTTCGGTTAAACCCTCACGATGCCGATATTTATAACAATTTAGGTAATGCTCAGCGAGAATTAGGTCAATTGGATTTAGCTATTGAGAGTTACAAGAAAGCGCTCTCAATTAACCCCAAGCTCTATCATGCAAAAGTGCATTTGGTACACCAAAAACAACATTGTTGCGACTGGCATGGCTTGCAAGATGATATTAATGAAATTCGTCAGTGGCTAGAATCTGCGCCGGAAGCACAAATATCGCCCTTTGCTTTTTTAGCGATGTCTGGCACGACTGCGGCAGAACAAAAAACATGTGCTGATCATTGGCTCAATAATCGTTATGCAAGCCTCATTGCACAAAGCCCATTACTCAATTTTAAATACGACGTGCCAAGTAAAAAGCCAAAAATAAAAATTGGCTATCTGTCAGCAGACTTTAGATTGCACCCGTTGGCATTTTTAGTGACTGAATTAATAGAACGACACGACAGAAGTCAATTTGAAATTATCGCTTTCTCATACGGCGTTAACGACCATTCTAGCGCCAGAACACGCTTAGAAGAAGCCTTTGATCAATTTTATGACATCCGAAACTTATCTGAAATTGAGGCTGCTCAAAAAATCAATGTCAGCCACATTGATATATTGGTTGATTTAACAGGTTTTACTCAAACCAGTCGTAGTGGCATTGTTGCATTAAGGCCCGCGCCGATTAATGTTAGCTGGCTTGGCTTTCCTGGCACGATGGGTGAGATTGCGACTGTCGAACCGACAGGCAAACAAGCCTTATTTGATTATCTATTAAGTGATGCCTTTATTAGCCCTGCTGATAGCGCAGGACACTATGCCGAACAATTAGCCTTATTACCCCATTGCTACCAAGCGAACGATAGCAAGCGGCCTGTCGGCAAAACCCCTACCCGAACCAGTTGCAACCTGCCAGAAAGCGCATTTGTTTTTTGCTGCTTTAACCAAACGTTCAAAATAACCCCTGATATTTTTGCCATATGGCTACGCTTACTTAAAACCACACCGAATAGCGTGCTTTGGTTATTAGACTGCAACCGTTGGGCAAAGCAACACTTAATAGCGGAGGCATTAGCGCAAGGTTTGAGTGCTGACCGGCTTATTTTTGCCCCTAGAATTGCAATTGCAGACCATCTAGCACGGCATGCTCATGCAGATTTATTTTTAGATACGCGACCTTACAATGCCCATACCACTTGTAGTGACGCCCTATGGATGGGGGTGCCGGTATTAACCTGTGTAGGGGATACTTTTTCAGCACGTGTTGCAGGTAGTTTATTGCATGCTGCCAACTTAACTGAATTAATTGCATATTCACTGCAAGATTATGAAAATAAAGCACTTTATTTTTCTAAAAATCGTGACATCTTGGCAACAATCAAGCAAAAATTATTGGCCAGCAATAAACAATCAGTGCTATTTAATACGCAAGATTTTGCCCTATCATTAGAAACGATTTATCAATCTATGTGGCAGCGCTATTTAGATCAGCAAAACACTAAGGGTGACGCTAAAGAATAGTGCAAAAATTTATGATAAAGTCATACTGAGAATTAATTCATTATCGATAGGATTTAACATGGCGGCAATCGACATTAGTCCAATTTTAAAATTCATGCTGGATAAAGGGGGGTCAGACCTTTTTTTTAGCACTGGCTCAGCGATTCATATTAAGGTGGAGGGCGATACCCTACCGATTAATGCGCAAATTATGAAACCCGGCATGATTAAAGAAATTGCCTATTCTTTAATGAGTGCCGATCAAATAAAAGAATTTGAAGCCACGCTAGAATGTAATTTCGCTATTGATAAGCAAGATATTGGTCGTTTTCGTATTAATACATTTAGGCAACGGGGTGAAGTGGGCATGGTCATCCGCCATATCAAAACGACCATCCCCTCTATTGATAGCCTAGGGTTACCCGACACATTAAAAGATTTGATTATGCGTAAGCGTGGTCTAATTCTAGTGGTCGGAGGCACTGGGTCTGGGAAAAGTACTACCTTGGCGTCTATGATTGATTATCGCAACGAAAATGCCAATGGTCATATTGTCACCGTTGAAGATCCTTTGGAATTTATACACACCCATAAGAAATCAATCGTTGATCAACGTGAGGTAGGCATAGATACTTTATCTTTTGAAAACGCCCTTAAAAATGCCATGCGCCAAGCACCCGATGTGATTCTGATTGGCGAAGTGCGTGATATGGAAGGCATGAAAAACGCCATGACCTACGCAGAAACAGGTCATTTATGTTTAGCCACCTTACACGCCAATAACGCTAACCAAGCGCTAGAACGTGTAATTTCATTTTTCCCTGATGACGCTAAAGTGGGTTTGCTCCTGGGCATGTCAATGAACTTAGTGGCCATTGTTTCTCAGCGTTTGATTCCAGGCAAGCTAAGCAAGCGCGTTGCCGCCACTGAAATCATGATTAATACACCCTACATCGCGGAGCTTATTCAAAAGCAAAAACTGGGTGACATCAAAGAAACGATGGCCGATAACAATGATATTGGCATGATTACCTTCGATCAATCACTCTTCAAATTGCTTAGTAATGGCAAAATTGATGAAGATAATGCACTGGCAAATGCTGACTCACGCAATGATTTGTCGTTAAAAATACGCTTTGCCGCTGAAGGTACGCGCAGCAGTAGTATTAGTAGTTAGTCAGCTTGTTCACTCGCAGCAAATATTGCTGCAAGCACAATTAAACTGCCCCCTACCCACTCATTGAGTGCCATCGTCTCATGCGCTAAATAATAAGAGGCGATTGCGGCAACCACCAGCTCAAATAAAAAGATTACAGATGCGCGCGTGGCTGGGATTTTTGTCACGCCATATTGCACTAATAAGGTTGCCGCCAAAAGCAATATGGCAATTAAAATGATTACGATCCAGTGGGTGAGTGTTAGCACATTAGGACTAGGGAATACACCATGACTTAATGTGATATAAAACAACGACATTACCAACACACCAACCCATACTGCAAAAGATTTTGCACGAATGCTTAAATGCGTGGATCGCCGAGTAATGACGTTCGTCAAAGAAAAGCCTATACCAGAAGATAATGCCAGCCATTCTGCTGTATTTTTTGGCAAGGGAAAGCTACTGACTTGCGGGTTATACAACATCGTAAAAGCACCTATCAAGGATACCGCAATAGCAATATAGCCCTTTACGCTGGTTTTTTCTTTTAACCAAAAATGCGCCAGTATTAATGTCCATAAGGGGGATAGATAAAACAACAACATGACGCGCATGACCTCACCATCAATGACGGCAAGCACATACGCTAAATTAGTCCAACCGGCCACTACAGCTAAAAAAACGATACTCAAGGGTAACTCAAAGACCCCACGCCAATGCTTGGCAAAATAAATACCCGCGATCATGATTGCAATGCTGTAGGTATAAAAGCTTGAGGCGGCCCCCGTCATGCCAGCCTCAGCCATCAATCGGTAAGGAAACCAAATGATTCCCCAGCAAAGTGCACCAAATAGTAAACCGAATATGGCGATAGATTGGCTGGCGTTATTGTTATTTAATGGTGCTGTATTTTTCATGTAATCCACTTAGCGGTATTCATTGATTCAATTTAGCCAAAACCTTTACCCTATATTACAATATCGGCTATGAATCCAAATCTTAATTTACTACAACCTTACCCTTTTCAGCGCTTACGAGACTTATTTAAGGGGACAACCCCTAACCCTGCTTATGCGCCCGTTAATTTATCCATAGGTGAGCCGAAGCATGCCACACCACAGCTTATTAAAGATGCTTTAGTCGACAATTTGGCAGGTTTAGCCAGTTACCCAACCACTATAGGCGCATTGACGCTACGCGAGGCAATTTCCAACTGGATTTCGCGCCGATATGGTGTAGCGCCACTCAATCCTGAAACTGCGATATTACCTGTCACCGGTAGTCGCGAGGCGCTATTTGCATTCGCACAATTGATTGTTGATCGCTCAAGACCAAACCCAGTGGTTATTTCACCAAATCCTTTTTATCAAATATACGAGGGTGCGGCATTTTTAGCTGGAGCTGAACCTTACTTTTTAAATACGCTCCCTGAAAATGATCACGCCATGGATTTTGCCAGTGTGCCAGTGGACGTATTAAATCGCACACAATTGGTCTACGTGTGTAGCCCTGGCAATCCTTCTGGCAAAGTCATGAGCCTAGCGCAATGGAAAGTGATTTTTGACTTGTCAGATCAATATGACTTTGTTATCGCTGCAGATGAATGCTATTCAGAAATTTACTTTGACGAAAGCCACCCACCCTTAGGTGCGCTACAAGCAGCACATCAGCTCAATAGAAGTTACAAAAACCTTGTTGTGTTTAGCTCTCTATCAAAACGTTCTAACGTACCTGGTATGCGCTCTGGCTTTGTAGCAGGCGATGAGAAAATTATCGAGAAATTTGCCCTGTACCGCACATATCATGGTTGTGCCATGAACCCAGCTGTACAAGCAGCAAGTATGACTGCCTGGAATGACGAGGCGCATGTCATTGAGAACCGCAAACTTTATGCAGAAAAATTTCAGATTATCACCCCACTTTTAAGTGAAGTACTGGAAGTTAAAAAGCCGGATGCCGCTTTTTACTTATGGGCAAAAATAAAACAAGCTCATGGGCATCATATGTCAGATACCGAATTTGCCTTAACCCTCTACCGTGAGTTCAATGTCACCGTATTGCCAGGCAGTTATTTAGCGCGTGAAGCACACGGCATCAATCCTGGTGAAAACTTTGTACGCTTAGCCTTGGTGGCTAGCCTAGATGAGTGCGTCGAGGCGGCCAATCGCATTAAAAAAATGATCGTCTAGTTCGATCAATTAATCTTTATAAATTGATCGACTTGATTAAATACATCTTCATTAAGTGTTGGATTTAAACAATCTAACGCCACTATATCTTTCATACCGCGCAACCATGTCAACTGACGCTTAGCCAGTTGACGCGTTGCAAAAATACCTCTATCGCGTAATTCAGCGATATCATATTCGCCCGCTAAGTGTTCCAAAGCCTGTCGATAACCGACACAGCGCATAGAAGTAGATTCAGGTGTGAGTGAAGGGTATTTTTCAATCAACGCCCTCACCTCTTTCACAAAGCCGTCTTTGAGCATTTGTTCAAATCGAGTGGCAATACGCTCATGCAGCACTTTGCGATCACTAGGCAATAAGGCGATTTTAAGCAAATCATAAGGTAAAACCTCACTCGTTTGTTTAGCGTAAAGCGCAGACATCGGCTCGCCCGTCATTTCAAATACCTCTAAAGCACGCTGTATACGTTGCATGTCGTTAGGCGCTAAACGTGCCGCGGTCGCTGGGTCAACTAAGGCCAACTTCTCATGCATGGCTGGCCAGCCAATCAAAGCAGCACGTGCATCAAGCCTAGCACGCAGCTCTTGGTTCGCTTCTGGCAAGCCACTTAAACCATCTTGCAACGCCTTAAAGTACAACATAGTACCGCCTACCAATAACGGAATTTTGCCACGCGCAGTGATATCAGCCATTAATCGCAATGCATCACTTCTGAAATTAGCCGCAGAATAGGCTACAGTAGGTTCTATGATGTCGATAAGGTGATGGGGTGCAATTGCCAAAGTTTCAGCATCTGGTTTCGCTGTGCCGATATCCATGCCTTTAAACACCAATGCTGAATCGACACTAATAATTTCTACGGGTAACTTTGAAACGAGTGCAACTGCTGCCCCCGTTTTACCACTGGCTGTAGGGCCCATCAGGAAAATGGCGGGATGAGACATAGCGTCTTTTTATTGGCCTCGCATAAACATTTTATCTAAATCAGCCATACTCACTTGAAACCAAGTGGGACGACCGTGATTACACATACCGCTGCGCTCGGTAGCTTCCATATCACGCAGCAAAGCATTCATTTCAGTAATCGTTAAACTACGGTTTGCTCGCACGGCTGCATGGCAGGCCATGGTGCCTAGCAATTCGTTTCTACGCTCAGTAAGTGCACGCGAAGCCCCGTATTCATGTAAGTCACGCAAAACATCTCGCGCTAATGTCACGGCATCTGCATCCTGCAGCATGCTAGGTACGGCCCGAACCGCCAAGGTGGTGGGCGACAGTATAGCAATATCAAATCCTAACTGCTGAAGACTAGCATCATGGCTAGCCAGAGCCTCTTGAACCGTTGCAATTTCTAATCGATCTGCATTGAAACTAACAGGGATTAATAAAGGTTGCATGGAGACGCTTTTGCGATCGAGTGCATTCTTCAGTTGCTCGTACATAATACGCTCATGCGCGGCATGCATATCCACCACCACTAGTCCTTGGGTATTTTGTGCCAACACATACACACCATGAATCTGTGCGACTGCAAACCCTAGCGGACAGTTAGTTTCAGTATGCGATTCATTTAATCGCTGAGCTAAAGTAGTGTCCGCATAAAGCTCGCCCATATTAGCCTGCTGGGCCGTATCATTGAATCTATGGTTTGATTTGATATCACCAAACAGTGTCTGATAAAAACCATTAGGCTCAGTAGCATTTAAATTGATTTGTGCTTGATAAGTAGGATAGTTCAGTTGCGCTGAAGTAAATGGATTATGTCCCGCTTGATTCGCCGTCACGGCATTTGAAACCCCTGTAGGGGTTGCCAAGGCTTTATGTAGCGAATGAAAAATAAATCGATGGATGGCTTGCCCATCTCTAAATCTGACCTCAGTTTTACTTGGATGAACATTCACATCTACCAAATTGGGGTCTAACTCTATAAACAAGACAAAGGCTGGATGCCTATCATGATGTAGCACGTCTTGATAGGCTTGGCGAATGGCATGACTCACTAACTTATCACGCACAAATCGGCCATTCACATAAACATATTGCGTATCACTTTTATAGCGATTAAAAGTAGGCTTAGCCGCCACACCCCATAAGCGTAACCCAGCCGCAGATTCGTCTACATGAATAGTTTCAGCGGCAAATTCTGCGCCTAATACATCACTAAATCTTTTCACTGGCTCACTGACGGCATAACGACTAAGCGCCCTGCCATTATGCTGTAACATGAAAGCAACGTCTGGACGAGACAGCGCCACACGATTAAAAGCGACTTCACAATGTCCGAATTCCGTACCTTCTGTTTTCAAGAATTTACGACGTGCCGGCGTGTTGAAATATAAATCATTCACCTCAATGATGGTGCCAAAATCTAACGCTGTTGGCTCAATCGCTGAAATATCGCTACCATCCGAACCAATACGCCACGCATGCTTAGCTTCAGCATAGCGACTGCTAATTTGTGTGCGAGACACCGATGCGATGCTGGCCAAAGCCTCACCCCGAAAGCCCAAGCTTGCGACAGACTCCAAGTCATCTAAAGTCGCTATTTTGCTGGTGGCATGACGTGTAAGCGCCATACTTAAATCGTCTTGCGCAATGCCAGTGCCGTTATCCGCCACTCTTAACTGCTTAACACCACCTTGCACTAACGATACTTGAATGTCAGTACTACCAGCATCTAAGCTATTTTCAAGCAATTCTTTAAGCGCAGAAGCTGGGCGCTCAACCACCTCGCCCGCCGCGATTTGGCTAATCAATTGATCTGGTAACAGTTGAATGCGCATTTGTGGTTGGTATTTTACCCGTTTTAATATAAATTCTTGAACATATGCCTTCATTAAATCAAGCCTTAACGCAAAATAGCTACATCAATAGCTTCACCCAAGCACGCAACCTAAAGCGACATCATCACTTTTACTTAGGCCCTACCAATTCAGGTAAAACGCATCATGCTTTAATCGCCTTGCAACAAGCTAAATCAGGCGTTTATCTAGCGCCATTACGACTACTGGCGATGGAGATACGAGACCGCCTAGTAGCCGCAGGTGTCCCCTGCAACTTAATCACTGGGGAAGAGCGTATTTTGATGGCTGGTGCACAACATACCGCCTCCACCATCGAAATGATGAATCCATCCAACTTGGTAGACGTGGCCGTTATTGATGAAATTCAGATGCTACAAGACCCTGACCGTGGCAGCGCATGGACGGCTGCACTGGTAGGGGTTCCAGCACAACGGGTATTTGTTTGTGGCTCTAACGCAGTCACGGCAGCATGTATTGCCGTGATTGAACAGATGCACGAAACACATGAAATTACTCAATTAGCAAGAAAAACACCTTTGATACTAGAAGAAGTCAGTATTTGTGGCGACCGTTATCGTCGCCAAAAACTCAAACCTCAACTTAAAAAAGGTGATGCCATCATCGCGTTTAGCCGCAAAGATGTACTTACTTTTAGCGCACGCTTCCGCCAATGGGGATTTTCTGTCGCAACAATCTACGGTGCACTGTCCCCTGAAGTGAGGCGTACCGAGTCCGAACGGTTTTGTTCTGGCGCTGCAGATATTTTAGTAGCGACCGATGCCATAGGCATGGGTCTAAATCTACCGATACGGCGCATTATTTTCAGCAATATTCATAAATTTGATGGTGTCGCTTCTCGACACCTTAATGCCACTGAAGTGCGCCAAATTGGAGGCCGTGCTGGCCGCTTTGGTATTTATGATACCGGTTATATCAGCGTATTTGAGAATGATGAATTTATACACGTAGCCCACATGCTAAGCACTGATGACACCGCTGATTTAACAAAACTACCCATCACAATTAATTTTAAGCAAATCGATGAAATTTCACAAAAACTACACACACGAAAAATTGCCGAAGTGCTTACGTATCATCAGCATAGAAGTAAGATTAATGCCCCATTATTTACGAACGCTTCCCTAAATAGCCAAATAGCACAGGCCATATTAGTCGATGAACATGCACCCAATATGGCGCTCAAAGATAAATATATTTTTGTATGTGCGCCTATTTCTTTAAATGTTGCGTTTGAAAAAGACTATTACCTACTCTGTTTGCAAAGTGTCGCACTGTCACAAAAGCGTACTCTAGCCACCGCACCCACTTGGCTAACATCAACTAGCCCTAAGCATTTAGAAGCTGCAGAATTACTCACCCACAACCTAAGTTTGTATGCCTGGTTGAGTTTCAAATTTCCACAAATTTTTGTGAATGGTGATGCGGTAAAAACATTAAGGCAATGCGTTAGCCGCTATATAGAAAATGCGCTACTTTGCCAAGCCGGCTATGGTGACACCGCAAGAGAAATTGATTATTTGATATCGAATAGACGTTGAGCGCCTAATCTAAAGTGACTGTTTCAAGGTAATCGGGCACCACAACACGCCAATGTAGTTGCTCCTCAATATGCAGTCGCATCGCATCAGCTGCTACTGGCTCCCCATGGGTAATAAAGGTCTTTTTGGGCGGCGATTCAAAACCCCCTAACCAGGCAATAATTTCAGAAAAGTCAGCATGGGCAGAAAGGTTAGAAATCAATGTCACCTTTGCCCGCACTGGTACATATTCGCCATGAATTTTAATGCTTTCTACCCCATCTAGCATCGCAGCACCACGCGTCCCTGCTGCTTGAAAGCCAACAAACAGAATCGTGTTGTTAGGGTTAGGGGCAAAAGCTTTTAAATGATGGACAACGCGCCCACCCGTAGCCATCCCACTGGCTGAAAGAATAATCATGGGGCCCTTGGTTTCATTTAACCGCTTAGACTCTTCAATACCATTGACCATGTGTGCCGTATGACATAACGCATGACTCTGGTCAGGTGTTAAGCGATGCTCACTTTTGAAATGATTAAATATTGCCGTTGCATCTACTGCCATTGGGCTATTCAGATAAACAGGGATGTTGTTATCGATCGCGCCAGAAGATTTAAGCAAATGAATGTAATAAAGCAACTCTTGCGCACGCCCTACTGCGAATACTGGAATGACCACCACGCCTTTGTGTTGAACGGTTTGATTGATGACCTCAGCGAGTTTAATTTTTGGATCCGTTTGATCATGCAAGCGATTACCATAGGTAGATTCAACAACTAAATAATCTGCCTGCTTAATCTTGGTTGGCGCTTTCATTAAAATATCATGAGGCCTGCCAATATCCCCTGAAAAGAGGATGGAAGTTTTTTTGTTATGAATACGTGCAAATGCAGACCCTAGAATATGTCCGCTAGGAGAAAGTCTTAAACTTAGATCGCCGCCTAAATCAATGTCTTTCTCATAATCAACTGTTGTCAGCAACGCGAGTGCATTTTGTGCGTCTTCTTTCGTGTATAGCGGCAACGCTGGATTGTGTTTTGAAAATCCACTTTTGTTGGCATATCTAGCTTCCTCTTCCTGTAAATGTGCGGAATCTAGCAACAACACTTCACACAAGTCACGGGTCGCCTCGCTACAATAAACTTTGCCAGAAAAGCCATTTTTAACAAAGAGTGGTAAATAACCACTGTGATCAATATGTGCGTGTGTGAGTACCACCGCATGAACATTTTTTGGGTTGATTGGTAAGGCAGTCCAGTTTCTAAGGCGCAACTGCTTAAGCCCTTGAAATAAGCCGCAATCAATTAAAATACGTTTCAACTCACCAGATTCAGTTTTACTAGTCAGCAAATATTTTGAACCGGTGACGGTCCCTGTTGCACCGAGAAAGGTTAATTCCATATCAAAGATCCTTGATGATTGATGGTAGATTACGCAACGCTTATCACTCTAATGCAATCTTACTTTTAGCAAGTGCAGGGTTCGTGGAAAAATACTTTTTAATACCCTGCAAAATCGAACTTACCAATTGCTCTTGATACGCCTCATCATTTAATCGACGCTCCTCTTCAGGATTGCTGATAAAAGCCGTTTCAACCAATATCGAAGGAATGTCTGGCGATTTTAGTACCGCAAATGCAGCTTGCTCTACCCGCTTGGCGTGTAACTTATTAATTTCACCTATCTGCCCAAGTACCGCCTTGCCTAGCTTCAAACTATCGTTAATCGTTGCTGTTTGTGACAAATCAAGCAAGGTTCTAGCTAATATTGGGTCTTTATCATCTAGGCTTACACCCCCTATTAAATCAGATTCATTTTCCTTTTTGGCTAAATACCGAGCACTGGCACTCGTGGCACCACGTTCAGATAAAGCAAATACAGAAGACCCCCTAGCAGATTGATTAGTAAATGCATCAGCATGTATCGAGACAAACAAGTCCGCTTGCATCTTGCGCGCTTTGACTACACGCCCGTGTAATGGAATAAAATAATCACCATCACGTGTTAAAACGCCACGCATATTAGGCTCATTATCAATTTGCTGTTTAAGCTTCTTTGCCACCATTAAGGTGATGTCTTTTTCACGGCTACCAGTTGCACCCAATGCGCCAGGGTCTTCGCCGCCATGTCCAGCATCTATCGCGACAATGATTTGACGGCCCACTTTTTTGACATCTGAATTATTTAAGTTGTTGTTCGTTGGGCCCGTATTGTCCTGTAGTGCATTTTGCTCAGCATTCTGGTTATTAATTTCAGGGGATACACTAGATACCTCACTTGGCTCATTTTTTTGCGCTGGCAGCGGCTCAACGATGACACTTGCTTGTGCAGAACTGTTAGCCACGCCATCCGGCGTAACGTTGGCAACATTAACCGCGTCACGTTCGGCGACCATCGCCATCAACGGATCGACCATAGGATGAACATCTAGCACCAATCTATATTTATAGTCACCCGTAGGCGTTAAGGTAAATGCATTGGGTTTAGCTTCGGTTTTTAAATCAACCACAACACGTACGATGTTTTGCTGGAACTTCGCAACGCGAATCTGCTTAATATAAGGGTCATTTGGCTGAATTTTGTCAGTTAATGATTTAACCACTTGGTTTAAGTCAATATTTTCAATGTCCATCACCACCCGATCAGGGTTTTTAATCATCGTCATTTTATAAACAAAAGCTTGGTTAGACTCAAGGGTAATGCGTGTGTAATCTTGAGCAGGCCAAATACGCACAGCAGTTACCAAGCTTGCAGCTTGCACAGTTGAGCTTAATCCGACTAAAAAAATCAAAAATGACCCTAGAAAAAACACTTTTCGAAATGAAAAATGAATCCCTGTTAACTGATTAAAAACCATCATCTTTCTATTGAAATAGCTTGTAGACATTGTTTTCCTAGTATTGAATGCGCCGACATTGTGATGCTACGACCTAAACATTTTCCTAGCATTTTAACGTCAAAAGTAATATCAATGTCGGGAGTCGGTAATACATTTTGTGCTTTTTCTGGCCACTCTATAATACAGACGCTTTCAGCATTAAAGTAATCTCTAAAGCCCGCAGACTCCCACTCTTCATCATCATTAAAACGATATAAATCAAAGTGATATAAATTTAATTTAAAGTGATTATTTGATTTAATCTCATAGGGCTCTACCAGCGTGTAAGTTGGACTTTTCACTTTACCTACATGTCCTAGCGCATGTAACAGCCCGCGCACCAATGTAGTTTTACCTGCCCCCAAATCGCCGTGCAAATAAAGGGTTAGGTTCGCACGCATCGCCTTCGCCAACACAGCCCCAAATTGCAAGGTAGCCGCTTCGTCAGGCAAATCAAGTGTAAAATTATCATCCATGAATAACGCCACCGATTTCAATCAACTCGCCCATGACATTAAGCAATGGGGCTTGACGCTGGGCTTTGATCAAATTGGCATCACTGATACTAATTTGCAGACTGAAGAAGCCTATCATCAAGCTTGGATTGCTAAAGGTTTTCATGGTGAAATGGATTATATGGCAAAACACGGTGTGAAACGCACTCGTCCCGCAGAATTAGTGCCCAATACCATGCGTGTTATTTCTGCCCGCTTAGATTATTTACCACCGAATGCTTTAGCGAGTGAGCAGGTATTGCAAGACAACACTAAAGCGTTCATATCACGCTATGCATTGGCGAGAGACTATCACAAGGTTATGCGCAATAAACTGCAAAAACTCAGTGAAAAAATTCAATCGTCCGTCAATCAGATAGAAAAGCTTAATTTTGAATATCGGGTATTTACCGACAGTGCGCCAGTGCTTGAAGTCGCACTTGCAGAAAAATCCGGCATAGGCTGGCGTGGCAAGCATACCTTACTCATCAATAAAGACCGTGGCTCTTGGTTTTTTTTAGGTGAAATCTATACCAATTTACCATTACCTATAGATACGCCTAGCAACAACCATTGTGGCACCTGCAGTAGCTGTATGGAAGTGTGCCCGACACAAGCCATAGTAGCGCCCTATCAGGTAGACGCGAGGCGATGCATCTCCTATTTAACCATAGAACTTAAAGACAGCATCCCGCTAGAATTCAGATCGCTTATAGGCAATCGTGTCTATGGCTGTGATGACTGCCAGTTGTATTGCCCATGGAATAAATTTGCAGAAATTAGCCGTGAGCCAGATTTTGCTATCAAAAATGGTTTGGATGATATTAGTTTAATCGATTGTTTTTCTTGGTCAGAAAACACTTTTAAAACCAAGCTCGCTGGTAGCGCTATCTACCGCATAGGATATACACAGTGGCTACGCAATATCGCCATTGGTTTAGGCAATGCCGACACTACACCTGAAGTAATTACAGCGCTACAAGCTCGCGCAAATGACGACTCAGCATTATTGCGAGAGCATATTACTTGGGCATTAGCTCAACATCAACATTAATCATCCGCAGTAGATACAATTTTATGAATGCTTAAGTCTGCCCCATCAAACTCTTCTTCACGCCCCATACGAATACCGACAATTTTTTTAAGTGTGCCATAAACAAGCACGCCACCTATCATTGCTACCGCTATACCTAAACCAGTACCAAGCAATTGTGATATAAAACTCACACCACCCCTGCCCCCTAGCAATTGGCTACCGAAAATACCTGCAGCAATACCACCCCAAGCTCCACATAAACCATGTAAGGGCCAAACGCCTAATACATCATCAATTTTCAAGCGGTTTTGTGTATGTGTAAATGCCCAAACAAATAAAACGCCAGCGATAATACCTGTCACTAACGCACCTAAGGGATGCATCACATCAGAGCCTGCACACACAGCAACCAAACCAGCTAAGGGGCCATTATGCACAAAACCAGGGTCATTCTTACCCATCACTAATGCAGCCAAAGTGCCCCCCACCAAAGCCATCAATGAGTTAACCGCCACTAATCCAGAGATACCTTGAATAGATTGAGCCGACATCACATTAAAACCAAACCAACCTACAGTCAGTATCCAAGCGCCAAGCGCCAAAAATGGAATGTTAGAGGGTGGATGAGCATGCACTCGCCCATCTTTACCATAACGATCTGAGCGTGCACCAAGTAATAATACTGCAATGAGTGCAATCCAGCCTCCCATCGCATGCACTACTACTGAGCCTGCAAAATCATGGAACTTCGCACCAAATGAGACATTCAACCAATCTTGGAAACCATAATGGTTATTCCAAGCAATGCCCTCGAAAAATGGGTAAACAAAACCAACCAATGCAAAAGTTGCCGCCAGTTGTGGGTTAAATTTCGCACGTTCAGCTATACCACCCGATACGATGGCCGGGATAGCCGCAGCAAATGTCAGTAGAAAAAAGAATTTGACTAATTCATAGCCATTTTTAGCGGCTAATACTTCCGCCCCACTGAAGAAATTAATACCATAAGCAATACTGTAGCCAATAAAAAAATAAGCGATAGTTGAAACTGAAAAATCGACCATAATTTTCACTAAGGCATTCACTTGATTCTTTTTACGCACTGTGCCGACTTCTAAAAAAGCAAATCCCGCATGCATGGCAAGCACCATCATAGCGCCTAATAAAACAAATAAAACATCATTCGATGAGACTAGAGCTTCCATTCTAAAACTACCCCATAATTTTTTGTGTGCCTAAGTAAAGCAAATACTGCGCCAATACTTAACCTATTGTTTTGTAATATCTATCTCTAGATAAATTATGTTGATATGCACAAATATAGTGCAACTACAATTTATGCGCACTAAAGTAGTGCAATCAATCTAATATTGATTATCAATATCCACTTTACAATATGATGCTTGGCATACATACTTTCTGGCAAATCTGATACATATTTTGTGTATTATAAAATTAAAAATGAGTCTTAATTTATGGAACTGATACTGTTGTTGATATTAATGCTAGTCGCTTGGTTTTGGCTAGATAGTATGGATAAGCGGGAAAGAGCTATTGTACTTGGTCACGATTTAGCCTCCCGATTCAATTTACAGTTGCTAGATGAAACTGTCGCTTGCAGTAAATTATGGTTAGGGCGAAACGGTCGCGGGCGTGTGCAGTTTTTACGTACTTATGAGTTTGAAGTAAGTGCCAATGGTGCCGATCGCCTGCATTGCAACCTATTACTACTGGGCAATCAGTTAGGTACTTGGCACATCCCTCCCTATCAACAATAACTTTAGATGCTAAGTCCA
>CANNEG010000026.1:0-18434 GCA_947503455.1 Betaproteobacteria bacterium | reverse complement strand
GCGACTGTTTTAGGCGCTTTTTCAGGGTAAAGCTCAACAATAAAATTACCGCGATTAGTTTCAAATATGACTTGTGGATTTGCTGCTAAGGCAACTTCGCTAATAAGTAGAGAGCAAGATAGAAGTGCAAACATTAAAAAAAAGTGAATGTGACGCATGTGATTCCTTAAAATTTGAAGTGTACTTCTAAATTTGAAGCGGCTAATAGCGTAGTTAAGTCATTTAGTTAATGACTTAAGTTGAGCCTTCTGAAATAATTTTCCAGGCATTATCTTCTTGAATCCAGTATTGTCGCTTCTGCATGATGTTGCTTAAAGCGGGGCTTCTGAAGTCTTGTGTAAAATCAACAACGACTAGTTTTTGATCTCCATCTGGGTAGGAAAACATACTGATGTTGGATAATGATATATCCACTTTTGGTTTGTTTGCTTGTACTCTAAATTTATGATCTGCCCATTGCTGATAATTGATTCCATCATTCGAGAATGCGTGGGAATAATGGGATAAATATTGACTGGTATTTTGTGATTTCCAGTCATTAAGCCATGCATCGATTGCTGCTTGTAAGGTTTGCTTTTCAGCTTCAGATTGATCTGCAACTGACCATTTTAAATTATTAGCAATCACGACCGGTGTCTTACCTGTTTGCAAAATTGGCGCTAATGTTTTTAAGTCTTGATTTGTTAATACAACGCAACCGTCACTTGCCCTTGGTGGGCGGCTATAGGTATTGCTTGGGGTGCCATGCAGCCATATGCCTGAGCCACTTCTGTTGTGTTGAGCATCCCATTCATTCGGATAGTTAAGTGGATAAGCACCATCCCCATACATATCTGCTAAGGGCTGCGTAAGTTTTTGTTTTGCGAAATAAACACCAATGGGGGTGCGTTTGTCACCCTCAGATTTTTTGTCTACGCCATTTTTTCCGACGGTGACATAGTAGTCAGCAACATAGGTCAATCTGTCGCCATTATTTTTATATAAATATAAGCGAGACTTATCAGTGTCAACCACAATTACATGGCCTTGCTGTTGATTGGGAGATAGTAATAAATTAGGTACTTTATCCGCTAAATTTTCATTTGATAAATAACGATCAATACGCGCGCGTGCTTCATCTTGTAGGTCTTTAACGGCCTCAGTCTGATGGGTGTCTGAATTACCAAAGGCTTGCAAGTTTTGAGCTTGAGCCATAAGTAAATCACCGCGTACGAGGTATGCAAGCTTAAAGTTAGGGGTTTTACTTATTAGCTCATCTACGGTGTTTAAAGCTTGCTGGTTTTTACCTTGGGTAACTTCCAGCAAACTTTTCACCAGCAAACTTTCTGCCAAGTCGGTCAAGTTGCCTAGCTTAGGTTGATGCAATAAATTGCTCAAGCTGAAGCTATTGACTGCTGTCGCATTCCACGGCATCAAAGTAATCGCCGCTAAAAGTGCGTAAGTTAAACTTTTATTTAGAAGCATCAATTAACAAATTACCTTAAAAAATTTATACCAAGAAATTTAGTTAGCGCTTGTTAAGCTAAATCTAAAAAACTGCTGTGTCGAACTGACTTGCTGAGGCAAATCACAGACAACTTAATTGTTAGCAATTTCTTGTTGAATATACCAGTTGTCACCTTCTTTTTTCATGACCAGTGTTTTGGTGGTGTAAATTGGTTTGCCATCTGCACGATAAGCCTGTTTAAAGCGCACCTTGGCATTATTGCTATCTATTGCTGTGATGTTGATATTAGATAAATTAACACTGATTTTAGAGGGTCTATTAATACGCTCTTTACGTTGTTGTTCCCATGCTTTGCGACTTTCACCTTTTGCTGGTTGAAAGTTAGCGCCGTAGCTAGCAAAATACTGCTCTAGATTTTTTGATGACCAAGCTTGCGCCCAATTATTAACGGCTGAAGTTAATCCATCTTCATTGTTTTTTGGAACATCAACAGAAGTTTTTGCGGCTGTTGCCTCAGATTTTTTAACATCAGCTGGGCGTGCTGGGCTTGCAACTTTTGAATCTGTTTTAGCTGGCTCTCTGGAGGCTATCGTTGTTTTGTTGCCAGTCCCAAACAAGTCTTTGATGAGCGATAGCTTGCCCTGAGCGCGTGTATTGCTAGTATCCAGTTGCAATGCTTTATCGTAAGCTTCAGAAGCCATGCGCGCATATATATCACCTAAGTTTTCATGGGCGGTAGCATAAGTTGGGTGAGTTTTTATTGCGGTTTCAAGCGATTTTCTTGCTTTATCAAACTGACCTTGATCTGCATAAAGTACCGCTAAGTTATTATATGGCTCAGGTAGGTTGGGAAACTTTTCAGTGACATCCAAAAATATTTTAATGGCTTCATCACGACGACCCTGTTCAGCCAATAAAACGCCCTTCATGAACAATGCCTGTGCGTTTTTTGGGTTGGCAGTAATGTATGTATTTAATCGCTCTATTGCGGCACCAGTTTGCCCTTGATCCGCCATTTGTGAAATGTCTTTAAGCTCATCTGCATATGCAGGTGACATTAAAAGGCTAACGGACAAAATCAATACAGACTTTGTGATAATGGAGTTTAGCAAAGAAATAAATTTATTCATTGTGATATACTTTTTAAGTTAACTGACAAAGTGTAATTCTATCAATAGCCTAGCCAACATCCAATAGCTCATTTGGGTTTAATGCTATATATTTCGCAATAACTTTCTAATTGTGCGCTTAATTTAAGTCATGTTTAACAAAATTTACAATTCAACCCTTATTCAATCATCAGTTTATGTTAAAAATTTATAATACGCTTGCTCGCGAGAAGCAAGTATTTACGCCAATTATTGCCGGAAAAGTGAGCATGTATGTATGCGGCATGACCGTCTATGACTACTGTCATTTAGGGCATGCACGGGTGATGGTGGTGTTTGATATGGTCAGTCGTTGGTTGCGTGTCAGCGGATATAAGGTGAACTATGTACGCAACATTACCGATATTGATGACAAAATTATCAAACGCGCTAATGACAATAATGAAACGATTGCCCAATTAACCCAGCGATTTATTGATGCAATGGACGAGGATTCGGCTAAATTAGGCGTGATACGTCCAGATATTGAGCCTAAAGCGACTGATTTTGTAGAAGGCATGATTAAGATGATTGCCACTTTGATTGAAAAAGGCTTCGCTTATGCGGCAGATAATGGGGACGTGTTTTACTCAGTCAATAACTTTGATGGTTACGGTAAGTTATCCGGCAAGTCCTTAGAGGATTTACGTGCTGGTGAACGTGTGGAAGTTGATACACATAAAAAAGATCCGATGGATTTTGTTTTGTGGAAATCGGTAAAACCAAACGAACCTAGCTGGGATTCTCCATGGGGGAAAGGCCGTCCGGGCTGGCATATTGAATGTTCTGCCATGAGTTCACATCATCTTGGTGAACGTTTTGATATTCATGGGGGTGGTCAGGATTTGCAATTCCCTCATCATGAAAACGAAATCGCGCAATCGGAAGCGGCCCATAGTCACGATGGCAAACTCTGTCAAATGGTGAACTATTGGATGCATAATGGGTTTGTACGCGTGGATGACGAGAAGATGTCTAAGTCTTTAGGTAATTTTTTCACGATTCGTACGGTATTGGGAAAATATGATGCAGAAGTCGTAAGATTCTTTATTCTACGGGCGCATTATCGTAGCCCGCTTAATTATTCTGACCAACATCTAGATGATGCTAAGTTGGCACTCACTCGATTGTATACAGCCTTGCGCGGTTATGATGCTATTGACGCAGAAATTGATTGGCAGAAACCTCAGGCTGCACGCTTTAAGTTGGCGATGGATGATGATTTCAACACACCTGAAGCCATGGCAGTATTGTTTGATTTGGCCAATGAAGTGAATAAGTCTAAGTCTTTAGAATCAGCGACATTACTCAAAAATTTAGCAGGTCTTTTGGGGTTGTTGCAACGTGATGCCAGTGAGTTTTTGCAGGGAATGATACAAACTACCGGTATTCAGGTAGAGGGTGGCGAAGCCAATCAGATAATAGATAGCCATGCGATTGACAGCAAAATTTTAGCGCGTATCGCAGCTAAGAAGGCTAAGAATTTCGCAGAAGCAGATTGCATTCGCAGGGAGTTGGCTGAGTTTGGGGTTGTTTTAGAAGATACCCCGCAAGGTACTACTTGGCGTCGTGCATAATTTTGAGATATTAATCAAGAGATAGAAGGAAAGTATTTATGCCGGTTAAATTAACTGCCCCGCAAGCATCATCCTTATTGCCTGTTAGGGGCGTTAAATTAGGTTTTTCCGAAGCACATATACGCAAGCCTAATCGTAAAGATGTGTTGGTGATAGCCTTAGCAGAAGGTAGTAACGTGGCGGGTGTCTTTACCTTAAATCAGTTTTGTGCAGCACCTGTGATTTTGTGTAAAGATTTTCTTGCACAAAAATCAGGTATTCGGGCATTGTTGGTGAATACAGGCTGTGCAAATGCGGGGACAGGTGAAGATGGCTTAAATCGCGCTAGGCAAACTTGTGATGCTTTGGGCAATTTACTAAACTTGCAAGCCAATCAAATATTGCCATTTTCTACAGGGGTTATTTTAGAGTCCTTACCTATAGAGAAGCTAATTGCCGGCTTGCCAGCCGCGATAGAAAATCTGAAAGAAGATAACTGGCTGAATGCCGCTGAAGCAATTATGACGACAGATATTGTCGCCAAAGGTACTTCGCGTAGCATTATGTTAGATGGTCAGAACGTTACTATTACTGGCATTAGTAAAGGTTCTGGGATGATTCATCCCAACATGGCAACCATGTTGGGATACATTGCTACTGATGCTAACGTTAGCCAATCTGCGCTCGAAAGCATTACTCATCACGCGGTAAATAAGTCATTTAATTGCATTACAGTGGATGGTGATACCTCTACCAATGATAGCTTGATTTTAATGGCGACTAATCAGGCAGGCAATACAGTCATTTCTGAAAGTAGTGAAGATTTCATTGCATTGCGTGACGCACTCACTGAAGTAGCGATTGAACTCGCTCAAGCGATTGTGCGTGATGGTGAAGGCGCAACAAAATTTATGACTATTAGCGTTGAAGGGGGTCGTGATGAAACTGAGTGCCGCAAAGTTGCTTATGCGATTGCACATTCACCATTGGTAAAAACCGCATTTTTTGCCTCTGACCCTAACTTAGGACGTATATTGGCTGCAATTGGCTATGCGGGTGTTGAGCAACTAGACGTGAATATACTGAAACTGTATTTGGGTGGCGTGTTAGTGGCTGAAAATGGCGGTAGAGCATCGGCTTATCTAGAAGAACAAGGTTCTGCTGTGATGAAAGAGTCTGAAATTTTAGTGCGAGTTGATTTGGCAAGAGGAAAAGCTAATTGTACCGTGTGGACATGTGACTTTTCTTATGACTATGTCAAAATTAACGCAGATTATCGCTCCTGATAGTGTAGCCCCTTTGTCAGCATCTTATATTACCCATGCCGCTGTAGGCGTCATACAGCGTGAAGATGGCCAAGTACTATTAGCTGAGAGGCCTTTAGGCAAAGCTTGGGCAGGTTATTGGGAGTTTCCTGGTGGAAAAATAGAAGATAACGAGACGCCAGAGCAGGCGTTAAAGCGTGAATTAGAAGAAGAGCTGGGTATTACCGTCACTACATCTTATCCTTGGCTTACACGGTCTTTTGATTACCCTGAAAAATATGACATAGCGGGAAAATTAGAAACGCCAGCCAAGACTGTCAAGCTCCATTTCTTTGCAGTAACAAAATGGATTGGTGAACCCTCAGGACTGGAAAATCAAACAATTAGTTGGCAACGACCTGAAAAGTTGAGTGTTTCGCCGATGCTGCCAGCTAATGCGCCTATATTCAAAGCATTGAGCCTAACTACTACTTATGCCATTACTAATTTAAGTGAGCTAGGCGAAGTTTTATTTTTCAAACGATTAAAAGTTGCCTTAGATCATGGTTTGAGGATGATACAGGTGCGGGAGAAACAGCTGCCAGTTGGCGATTTTCGCTTATTTATTGAGCGTGTGATTAAAATGGCTGCGCCGTATAAAGCGAGAGTATTCGTAAATTCAGATTCACCTTATTTAGAATTAAGCTTGGCAGATGAATTAAATATAGCAGGCATACATTTTACTGCACAAGATTTAATGAAACTGCAAGTTAAGCCTGAAGGGCTGTTAAGTGGTGCCTCATGCCATAACAGTCAAGAGCTGATAAAAGCAGAGGCGTTGGGTTTAGATTATGTAATGCTGTCACCTGTACACGCAACGCTCAGTCACCTTGACGTTAATCCATTAGGGTGGGATAAATTTAGTGAGTTAATTGCAGAATACTCATTGCCTGTTTATGCGCTTGGTGGCATGCAGAACACTCACTTGCATGCTGCTAGATTGCATGGCGCACATGGCATTGCTATGCTGCGTGGCATTTGGTGTTAATTTGGGGATTGAACCTTAGCAATGATATTTTGCTTGAATAACGCTTTATTTTTCTTTTTAAAAGTCAGTACAAACTTCACTTCTTCACCCATGGTCAGTGGTTTTTTTAGATCAAATAGCATTAGGTGAAAACCACCTGGTGCAAGTTTATAAGGTTTGCCAGCCTTTAGATCCAGTTTGTCGAGCATGCGCATTTTCATTACGCCATTTTCCATTGTCATATTGTGAATTTCTATGCTGGAAGTGATGTCGCTTTGTATATTCACGAGTGTGGTATCTTGAGCGCTTAAAAAAGTCATATAAGCCACCCCCACATCTTGCCCAGGGTTGGTTGGCCTTACCCATGCATTTATTATTGAGACTAATTCCTTGTTTGTGACAGCATCTAAAGCTTGAGCATTAGTAGCACATAAACTCATTAATAAAAATAATGCGTAAAAGTTTAATTTTATGAATGTATAGCTTTTCATCATTAAATTATTCGTTTTAAAAACCGTCGTTATAGACTTCGTCTGTGAGGTCATCAGGTTTAATTTCCTCTGGAATGGTGTAACCTTCACTTGCCCATACACCTAAATCGATGAGCTTGCAGCGCTCACTACAAAAAGGCCGGAAGGCATTGCTTGGCGAAAACTCCGAAAGATTGCTGCATTTTGGGCAAGCAACTAAACGTTTTTTAATTGATTCCATAGGGCTAATGATATTGATTGAGTTAAGGCAAATCTGTTGTCGTTAAAGTTAAATGACAGATTAAAGCAAAAGAACTGAAATTATAAGTTGCAAAGCGTTAGCGAGAAGCTGACATCTTCATCATATTTCTGTAATTTCTGCATAGAGTCAAGGCTGTTGAATCGAATGTTAATAGCATATTTATTAGCACTTACCTCTGGAAAACAGTTGATTTTGTTATCCAGTATAATCCTTAGCATTTGAGCTGGCTTAGCGCCGGCAAGCATTTGTTGGTAGGCGCCATTGGGCGCAATAATTTTACTGGTGACACCACTGCCGCGCAAAATATGTAAAATAATGCCTATGGCATCATGCATGGGTAATAGTGGTTTTAGCCAGTTGTTAAAATCTTCTTTACGGCTTGCTTCGCCAAGACCTAGCCAATAATGGTAAGAAGGCACATCAAATTCGCATACGCCGCCAGGAATGCCTGCACGTTGCTTAATACTCATTAACCATTCATTCGCACGCAAAGTCTGCCCAAGTTTGGTGTTTTCCACACGCAATCCCTCTGATGCAGCATTAATATCTTGAAGAATAGTTTTGAGTGTATTTTCTGCAATGGCTGGGTTGCCAACTAGTGTGTTCATTACTGTTTTTTGACGATCTAATTCTTGCAGTAAATCTGATTTTAATTCTGCTCGGTCAATGACATCTAAGATTTGTAAAAGCGTGATTAATGCGCAGTGATGATTGTACTCATGCCCCGCTTCGATATTGTGTAAAAGTTTGGCGAACAAATCCTCTACACGAAGTAATGTGCGTATACGTTCGTTGAAAGGAAAGTCATAGCTTGGCATGTTTGATTGCATGGCTCATTAAGTTATTAGCTGCAAACACCCGGCTAATTATAAATAACTATTGCAGGGTAAGTTGAGCAGGATTATCAAAGTTATTTGCTAACTATGCAAGTTTTAATGAACTTTTTATGAATTAAGGTAATATTTTCACGCAATTCCGTCAGTGATCCGTTATTTGTTACCACTTCGTCTGCAAGAGATAACCGAGTTGCTCTTGTTACCTGTGCATTCATCATGGCTTTTACTTCAGATTCAGTTAGTTGATTTCGTGCCATAGCACGTGTAATTTGGTGGCTTTCATCACAATCAATGGCTAAAACTTTATGGGCGATATCTTCATAACGATTATTCTCAAATAAAAGTGGAATCACCAAAATTTGGTAAGGTGCGCGTGAATTATGATTATTATCAGCAAGTTGTTTTAAAGCTCGCGCGTGAATGGCGGGGTGAATGAGTGCTTCCAGCTTTAATCGTTCTGCAGGGTTGTTAAATACATGCTCACGTAACTTGGTGCGGTTTAATGAGCCATCTTTATTTAAAAAATCATTACCAAAAATACGTGCAATATCCAATAGGATTGGTTCGCCAATAGCAGTGAGTTCATGTGCAATAACGTCTAGATCTACGACAGGTACACCTATATTAGCAAATTGTCTCGCGGCTTCACTTTTACCTGAACCTATGCCACCAGTCAGTGCAATTACAATCATGAGTTAAACCAAGTAGTAGCTGGCAAGTTGTGGCCCTAAAAATAGCGCAGCAATCCCGCCGATAGCTAAAAATGGTCCAAATGGCATAGGCGTCTCGCGACCACGTTTTGTGAACACAATCAAACTTATACCGATGACTGCGCCTAGCGCAGATGATAATAAGATAACTGCAGGAAGCAATTGCCAGCCAAACCAAGCGCCGATAGCGGCAAGTAATTTAAAGTCACCGTAACCCATCCCTTCTTTCCCGGTAATCAGCTTAAATGCCCAATAAATTGACCATAAGATAAGGTAGCCAGCTATAGTGCCAATAACAGCAGAGTGTAAGTCAGTAAAGCCATTATTTAGATTGAAGAGTAAGCCTAGCCATAATAAAGGCAGGGTGATGTCATCGGGGAGTAGCTGTGTGTCGAAGTCAATGAAAGTGAGTGATATGAGTGCAAAGCTAAATATCCAAGCAAAAAGCGTGGTGCTGGTATAGCCAAATTTCCAGCTTACCATGCCAATTAAAATCCCAGTAAGTGCTTCAATTAAAGGGTAGCGTATGCCTATAGGGGCTTTGCAACTGCTACATTTCCCTTTCAAAAACAGGTAACTAATCACGGGGATATTTTCTAATGCAGTAATCATATGGCCGCAGCTAGGGCAAGCTGAGCGAGGTTTAGCGAGCGTGTATGGGTTGGATTGTGGGATTTCTTTGCCTTGTAGGTCAAGGCAGTTATTGTGCCATTCACGTTCCATTATTTTAGGCAGTCTATGAATCACTACATTTAAGAAACTGCCGACCATTAAGCCGAAAGTGACTGAAAGTGTAATGAACATTGTACTATTTTGTTGTAACGCAGTAGAAATTGTAGTAAATCCGCTGAACATGACAATCCTTAAAAAATTGAGACTATTTATATGCTAACGATAAATCAAGTTTAAACTAAGCGCATCATCGCATCGTTGAATGTTTGTGGCAACTAAAGCTTAGTCAATGAATATTTTCTTTGGACATAATGAGTCTCGTGAAAATTAAAGTGAACCACTTGAAAACGGCGTAATCGACCACAAATATAGATTATATTTAAGTGCGCCAAGATATAATGACAAGTACAAGCAAGTAGGAAAATAAATGACAGATACAACTCGACAAAATGCAATAGAATTATTGACAACTGAACTGAATCGACCTGAGTGGGATGAACCTATTGTGTGCCGTGTTGAGGTAGATTTGCCTGCATGGCTATCTCAATTGGCAGGTGGTCGTGATTGGGAAGTTTACTCAGAGGAAGAGGAGGAGAACTGCATTAGCTTTGCCATGCGGCAAGGCTCTAAACTAATGCCTAAACTCGCTGAGGTCACTTTATATCATAATGGTTATGCGATTGTGGACGTTGAAGGCAGGTTTCTGTTTGATGGATCTCTTACATCTGGCGCCAGTGATTGTGCGCATTTGACGTATTACCACGCAGACAGCGGTGAGAAGATTACCCTGAATTAACTAGACTGCTATTTAATAATTCCTAGATGCGGAAAATTTTGCCAAGGTTAGCATGGCCTGTTTGTGTGGAGAGTCTGCGAAATGTGCAATTGAAGCACATGCTAATTCCGATTCGGTAGCCGCAACTCTTCTTACATGGGTGAGCGCACCAGTTCGTTCAACTACATTCAATATGATTGACAAGTCATCTAGTCCGCCGTGCTCAATCGCGCGCTTTATGATTTCTGCTTCAGCAGACGTGCCATGTTGCATTGCGTATAGTAGGGGCAATGTGGGCTTGCCCTCGTTTAAATCATCCCCAAGGTTTTTGCCGATTTCATTTGCATTGCCACTCAAATCTAACACATCGTCAATCAATTGAAACGCTGTCCCTACATGCATGCCGTAGCGGCTCAAAGCTTCTTCATCCATTGGACTGGCATTACTAAGAATCCCGCCTAATCGTGTTGCAGCTTCAAATAATTTAGCGGTTTTGTAATGAATGACTTTTAAGTAAGCTTCATCAGTAATGTCGGCGTTATGTACATTGAGTAATTGCAAAACTTCACCCTCAGCGATAATGTTTGTTGCGTTACTAAGCACTTCCATTACGCGCATATTTTGTACGGCCACCATCATTTGAAATGCGCGTGAATAAACGAAATCGCCTACTAATACGCTAGCAGCATTGCCAAACAACGCGTTAGCGGTATTTTGCCCACGCCGCTTTGATGATTCGTCGACCACGTCATCATGTAATAATGTGGCGGTGTGAATAAATTCAACGACGGCGGCAAGTTGGTGATGTTCAGGTTTAATGTTGCCAAACAGTCCTGCAGAAAGAAGTACCAACATAGGGCGCAAGCGTTTTCCGCCACTATTAATAATATAATGTGCAACTTGGTTTACTAGTACAACGTCTGAGTGTAAGGAGTGCTGAATAACCACATTCACAGCCGCAATATCTGCCAAGACGCAAGATTGTATGGCATCTAGTGGCGTGGAATTAGATAGAGTATTGTTTTGTATATTCATGCTTGATGTAACAATAGTAAACCGTGAAAAATTAGTAAATATTTTAACACAGCCAAATTTGTTTATGGTACCGAGCGTAGCGGTTATGTCGATTAAATAGTTGAGATTATGATGAATCGAAGGCTCGATTATAATTTTTTGATTTAGCTTGCGATTATGGTTTGCTTTGCTACATTATTTGCGTATAATGCCGAGTTCTTTAGAAAGCGTAATTTAAGGCTCAATCATGTATGCTGTAATCAAAACTGGTGGTAAGCAATATCGCGTCATTGCAGGCGAAAGATTAAAAGTTGAAAAATTAGAAGTTGAAGTTGGCGGTACTGTTACGCTAGATCAAATTTTAATGGTTTCAGATGGCAACACAACAACGATCGGCTCACCCATTATTAATGGTGCAACTGTTAAAGCTACCGTGCTTTCACATGGTCGCGGTGACAAGGTAATGATTTTCAAATTCCGTCGTCGTAAACATTATCGTAAAACACAAGGTCATCGCCAAAGTTTTACTGAAATTCAAATCGGCGAAATTTTAGCTGCAGGTCAAGCTGCTGCTAAGCCAGCAAAAGCAAAAGCCGCTAAAGCTGCAGAATAATTGAAGCAATAAATAAGACTTAAGGATTAAATCATGGCACACAAAAAAGCAGGCGGTAGTTCACGTAACGGTCGCGATTCACACTCACAACGACTAGGTGTTAAAGCCTTTGGCGAAACAGTAGTGACCGCAGGTAGCATTATCGTGCGTCAGCGCGGTACAAAAATGCATGCTGGTGAAAATGTAGGTATGGGTAAAGATCATACTTTGTATGCAAAAGCCGATGGTAAAGTATTTTTTGCAGTTAAAGGCGCATTAAAGCGCCATACTGTAAGTATTATTGTTGCTGCGTAAGTTAAAGTAATAATAATCAAAGCCTCATCGTTTGATGGGGCTTTTTTATTTGGTAAACTGTAGTTATGAAATTTATAGACGAAGCAACAATTAAAATATATGCAGGCGATGGTGGTAACGGTGTTGCTACGTTTCGTCGTGAAAAGTACGAACCACTAGGTGGCCCTAGCGGAGGCGATGGTGGACGCGGCGGCTCTATTAGCATAGAAGCAGACCGTAATATCAACACCTTGGTTGATTATCGTTATTCACGCGTTTTCAGGGCACAACGCGGTGAAAATGGCCGCAGTGCAGAATGTTACGGTGCTAAAGGCGAAGAAATGTTATTGCGTGTGCCAGTAGGTACGGTAATTTCTGATAAAGCTAGTGGACAAATGTTGGTGGATTTAAGTGAGCATGGGCAACGTGCGCAAATGGCAGCGGGCGGCAAGGGTGGCTTGGGTAATGTGCATTTTAAATCTAGCTTAAATCGTGCGCCACGCCAATGTACAAAAGGTGATCCAGGTGAAGAGCTAGAGCTTTATTTGGAGCTTAAAGTATTAGCAGACGTGGGTTTGCTTGGTATGCCTAATGCAGGAAAATCAACTTATATTCGTTCGGTTTCCGCGGCAAAACCAAAAGTTGCAGACTACCCATTCACTACTTTACATCCAAATTTAGGGGTGGTGCGTGTTGATACTGAGCGCAGTTTCGTCATTGCTGATATTCCAGGCATTATTGAGGGCGCAGCTGAAGGTGCTGGACTAGGACATCAGTTTTTACGACATTTGCAACGAACCTCTTTATTATTACATTTGGTCGATATTGCTCCTTTCGATGAAGCGGTAGATCCAGTACATGAAGCGAAAGCGATTGTAGAAGAGCTTAAAAAGTATGACCAAGCGTTATATGAAAAACCTCGCTGGTTGATATTGAATAAGATTGATATGTTGCCTGACTCAGAGAAGGTCGTCAAAAAATTCGTTAAAGATTATGGCTGGAAGGGCCCGGTGTTTGCAATTTCAGCTATCAGCGGTATTGGCTGTAAAGAGCTTACCTACGCTATCATGCAACACATTGATGAAAATAAACAGTTGCTATTAGAAGAGGATGCACTGAAAGGTGCTTTTAAAGAAAGCGGATTAATTAATGAAAATATTCCTAGTAAAGCTGTGGAAATAAAAGACCTGTAAAATGAATTCGACTGAATTTAAATCCCTGGTTTTAGATGCAAAAGTGATTGTGGTTAAAGTGGGTTCTAGCCTAGTCACAAATGATGGTAATGGGCTGGATCAAGTCGCTATTGCCGCGTGGGCTGAGCAAATTACCGCATTGGTGCGTCAGGGTAAGCAAGTTGTTTTAGTTTCAAGCGGTGCTGTAGCTGAAGGCATGCAACGCTTAGGCTGGAAAAAGCGTCCAACCGCAGTCAATGAGTTACAAGCTGCTGCTGCAGTTGGTCAAATGGGCTTGGTGCAAATGTACGAGAGTTGCTTTAGTCGACATCAGTTGCATACAGCACAGGTGCTACTTACACATGATGATTTGGCCGATAGAAAGCGCTACCTCAATGCACGTAGTACCTTACGTACATTGTTAGATTTAAAAGTAATTCCAATTATCAATGAGAATGATACGGTGGTGACCGACGAAATTCGCTTTGGTGATAACGATACTTTAGCGTCATTGGTTGCCAATTTAATTGAGGCTGATGTGCTGGTGATTTTAACTGATCAGCAGGGGTTATATTCTGCAGATCCACGTAAAGATAAAAATGCTGAATTTGTCCAGCATGCTATTGCTGGCGATGCCTCATTAGAGCAGATGGCTGGCGGTGTGGGTAGCAATGTTGGCACTGGCGGCATGCTAACCAAGATACTCGCGGCTAAGCGTGCTTCTCGAAGTGGTGCTCATACAGTTATTGCATCAGGGCGTGAAAAAGATGTGCTGGTTCGCCTGGCGGCAGGTGAAGTGATTGGTACGCATTTGCAAACAACAGAAATGAAAACAACCGCACGTAAACAGTGGCTAGCCGATCATTTGCAACTACGTGGTAAATTAACCCTAGATGCTGGCGCGGTAAAAGTGATTAAGCAAGAGGGTAAAAGCTTGTTATCCATTGGTGTTATCGCCGTGGAAGGTAATTTTGAACGCGGAGAAGTCGTAGCCTGTTGTGATGTTGATGGTGATGAGATTGCCCGTGGGCTAGTGAATTATTCATCTATTGAAGCTTTACGTATCATGCGTAAGCCAAGTACTGAAATTGAAAAAATATTGGGCTATGTTGAAGAATCAGAACTGATACATAGAGATAATTTGGTATTGCTATAGTTTCGGCATTTGCAATTTAACGCCACACTAAAAAATGTAAGGAATGTTGATGAAAAAACAACCATTAGTAGCCATTATCATGGGATCCGATAGCGATTGGCCCATTATGAAGGCGGCCGCTCAAATGTTAGCTGACTTTGATATCGCCTATACTGCTCAAGTGGTTTCAGCGCATCGTACCCCAGATTTGATGTTTAACTTTGCAGAGGGTGCGGCTAAAAAAGGCTATCAAGTGATTATTGCTGGCGCAGGTGGCGCAGCACATTTGCCTGGCATGGTGGCAGCTAAAACAACATTACCCGTATTAGGTGTGCCAGTGCCTTCTAAGCATTTGCATGGCCAAGATTCGTTACTTTCAATTGTGCAAATGCCCAAAGGCATTCCTGTCGCTACTTTTGCTATTGGCGAGGCTGGTGCAGCTAATGCCGGCCTGTTTGCTGCTTCTATTTTAGCTAATCATGATACAGATTTGGCGAAAAAATTAACGGACTTCCGTGCAAAACAGACTGACAAAGTACAGTTAATGGTGTTGAGCGATCAGCCTCAGTAGCGTTAAGCGTGAATTAAATATAAATCCAATAGCCTTTAATATATGAACTATCAAACAACACATCAAAACATAGATCAGAACACAATAATTTTGCCGCCAGCGATGTTAGGTATGTTGGGTGGTGGTCAGTTAGGACGCTTCTTTGTCATCGCCGCACATGAAATGGGTTATAAAGTGACGGTGTTAGATCCAGATAGCAATAGTCCTGCAGGTAAAATTGCGGATGTGCATATTTGTGCTGCATTTGATGATAAGTCTGCATTATTGAAGCTAGCTAATACTTGTGAAGCAATTAGTACGGAATTTGAAAATGTGCCAGCCGATTCTTTATCATTTCTAGCAGAAACCAAGCCTGTTAGACCAAGTGCTTATAGTGTTGCAATCGCTCAACATCGTGTTAGCGAAAAAAACTTTCTTAAACACGCTGGATTGCCTGTGGCACCGTATGCAGTGATTAACGAAATCGATGATTTACCCAGTGATGATAGTGATATTTACCCTGCCATTTTAAAGGTGGCACGGTTTGGCTATGATGGTAAGGGGCAGGCTAGAGTAAAAAATCAGGAAGAAGCACAATCGGCTTTTTTAGCCTTTGAGCGTGAAGAGTGTGTGTTAGAAAAAATGTTGAAGTTAGACTATGAGGTGTCTGTGGTGCTTGCACGTGATGTGTATGGCAATGTAGTAACCTTCCCTACGTCAGAAAATAGTCATTTGAATGGCATATTGGATGTTTCAATCGCTCCTGCACGCGGGCGCGATGCAATTAGCCATCAAGCACAAAAGTTAGCAATCATAGTGGCAGAAAAATTGGCCTACACCGGTGTATTAGGCGTGGAGTTTTTTGTATGTAACGGCGAATTGCTCGTTAATGAAATGGCACCACGCCCACATAATTCTGGTCACTATACCATTGATGCCTGCGTGACCAGTCAGTTTGAGCAGCAAGTGCGCGTGATGACTGGGCTACCTTTGGGAAGTACAAGGCAGCATAGTCCAGCTGTGATGGTTAATTTATTAGGTGACATTTGGCCTGAAGATAATCTTGCGGCGCCAGAATGGCAAAATGCATTGAACAATTCGCAGCTTAAAATGCACTTGTACGGCAAGCATGAGGCACGTCCAGGCCGTAAGATGGGCCATTTTACGGTCATTAATGTGAGCCGCGATGAGGCAATAAAACAGGCGATGCAGGTACGTGCTGATTTAAATATTGGCGATTAATGAATGGGTGAATTAAAGCTGTCCAGCTTAAAACTCAAAGTAAGTGACAATAAAAAAGCCGAACATCAGTTCGGCTTTTTTAATATATACGGCTAACTATACTGTTTTTTTAGCTTTTGGTGCTGCTTTTGCCTTAGGCGCTGCTTCAGCTTTAGCTTTTGGTGCAGCTTTAGCTTTAGCCGCTGCTACTGGTTTAGCTTCAGCCTTTGTTTTTGGTGCTGCTTTTTTTGCAACAGGTGCTGATACAGTACCGGCCATAGCCTTAATTGCAGCATTTAAGCGGCTTTTATGACGTGAAGCTTTATTTTTGTGAATAATTTTTTTATCGGCAATGCGATCAATCACGCTGACGTTTTCACTGTAAGCCGCAACAGCTGCGGTTTTATCGCCAGCTTCTACTGCTTTAATAATTTTTTTAATCGCGGTGCGCAAAGTAGAACGCAAACTTGCATTGTGAGCGCGTTGCTTTACTGCTTGACGAGCACGTTTTCTTGCTTGTGCGGTATTTGCCATCTGAGATTTTTCCTAAAAGCTATTCAAAATACGAAGCCCATAATAATAGCCATTTTATAAAACTATTGCAAGTTAAAATGCGGTAAATATCATAGGCATTTGCTACGAGATAGTGGCTGGCATGTTAAAATCACGCAATATGTGGTTTATAAATCAATTTTATTGCGGTTTTATTAAAAGCCTTACATGAATTTACTCAAAGCACTCGCCAAAGTTGGCAGCATGACTTTTGTTTCTCGTATATTAGGTTTTGTGAGAGATACGCTTATCGCTCGCGTGTTTGGTGCGGGAATGCTGAGTGATGCATTTATTGTTGCATTCAAAATCCCTAACTTATTACGCAGAGTTTCTGCTGAAGGTGCTTTTAGTCAGGCCTTTGTACCTATATTGGCGGAATATAAAAGCCAGCGTAGCTTTGAAGAAACGCACAGCCTGATTAACCGTGTGGCCACATGGATGGGCATCATTTTAGTGGGCGTGACATTGCTAGGAATGTTAGCGGCTCCTTTAATCGTCGCTTTAATTGCACCTGGCTTTACTGCTGATCATGCCAAAATGCAGTTAACGATAGAGTTGCTACGTATTACATTCCCCTACATTTTCTTTATCTCACTGGTTTCAATGGCGGGTGGCGTTCTCAATACTTATAACAAGTTTGGCATTCCGGCGTTTACGCCCGTTTGGCTTAACGTTTCAATGATAGTAGCGGTATTATTTTTTGCAGATCATTTTGCTGAACCTATTAAAGCGCTTGCTTGGGCAGTATTTTTTGGTGGCTTTCTACAATTAATTTTTCAGATTCCTTTTTTAAAGCAGATTGGCTTATTGCCAAAGTTTGAACTTAAACGAGATGATGAAGGCGTTTGGCGTATTTTAAAACTGATGGGACCGGCGGTATTAGGTGTTTCTGTGGCGCAAATTTCGCTCATTATTAATACGGTTTTCGCCTCATTTTTAAATACGGGTAGCGTTAGCTGGTTGTACTACGCAGATAGATTAATGGAGTTTCCTACGGGTGTCATGGGTGTTGCCTTGGGGACGATATTGTTACCCAGTTTATCTAAAGCCTATGCCAGTCGAGATGATATTGAATATTCACAATTATTAGATTGGGGCTTACGTTTAACTTTTATTTTGGCAGCACCAGCAGCGGTTGCTTTGGCGGTATTGTCTGCACCCTTGGTGGTTGCTTTATTCCATTACGGAAAATTCACTGGAATAGATGTATTGATGACACAGCAAGCCCTTGTTGCCTACAGTATCGGCCTGTTAGGCTTAATTTTGGTTAAAATTTTAGCGCCAGGCTTTTATGCGCGACAAAATATTAAAACCCCCGTTAAGATTGCCGTATTTACCTTAGTCACAACGCAATTGATGAATTTAGTGTTTGTTTTTGGTTTAGATCTAAAGCATGCAGGGTTGGCACTTGCTATAGGCTTAGGTGCATGTATTAACGCATCTTTGCTCTATTATCATTTGCGCAAAGCCGGTATTTATCACTTGCAACCAGGTTGGCTTATCTTTTTAGTGAAGCTAGTTGTTGCTTTAATTGTGATGGGTCTGGTGCTTTATTATGTTAAAGGCGAGACTACAGCGTGGCTACAATTTGGTTTAATGAAGCGACTTCTTTATATCACTGGCTTAGTGTCTTTGGGTGCGGCTAGTTATTTTGCCACATTGATGTTGTTAGGGTTTAGGCCGCGAGATTACATACGCAGGGTGATTCATTAAATGCGTGTTTTTAGGCACTTTCCAACTGCGCAGCATTTACCCTG
>CANNEG010000025.1:0-18878 GCA_947503455.1 Betaproteobacteria bacterium | reverse complement strand
AGTACTGCCAGTAATAACTTTCTATCCATCACATCAAAACCTAACTTATCGACATCCAGCATTTTTAACGCTGCATCTGCCACTTCAGCGGATACGGTACCATCGCCTTTAACTTGGGCGTAATCTCGAACACGGCGAAGCAGTCTATTGGCAATACGCGGTGTACCGCGTGAACGTTTAGCGATTTCTAAAGATCCGGTATCAACCATTTCCACTTCAAGCAAACCAGCGCTGCGATGCACAATACGCGCCAGTTCTTCTGAGGTGTAAAATTCTAATCGAGAAACAATGCCAAAGCGATCACGCAAAGGATTGGTCAGCATGCCGGCCCGAGTGGTAGCACCAATTAACGTAAACGGTGGCAAATCAAGTCGCACACTACGAGCAGCCGGGCCTTCGCCTATCATAATATCCAGCCGATAATCTTCCATCGCTGGATACAAAATTTCCTCCACCACTGGTGAAAGGCGGTGGATCTCATCAATAAACAATACATCGTTAGGTTCTAAATTTGTTAGCAATGCGGCTAAATCACCCGCTCGTTCCAACACTGGGCCGGAGGTCTGGCGCATGTTGACACCCATTTCTTTGGCAATAATATGCGCCAAAGTCGTTTTACCCAACCCAGGCGGCCCAAACAGCAATACATGGTCAAGCGCCTCGCTCCGGCCTCGAGCGGCATTAATAAAAATCTCTAACTGGCTGCGTGCTTTTTCTTGCCCGACGTACTCATCCAATAACTTCGGCCGGAGCGCCCGCTCCAAAGCCTCCTCACGCGGACTTTCGGCATCTGGTGCGATGAGGCGGTCAGTTTCAATCATGTGTGATATTTTCCAAAACTATTAGGCTAATTTTATTTTGATAATGATTTTAATGCTTGCTTAATGCCTTCTGCAACCGTTGCATCGGCAGGTAACAACTTTACAGCAGCCAACGCTTCACGCTCATTGTACCCCAATGAAATAAGTGCATTGAGCACATCGCTACTGGCTGATTTTGGCTGATTAGCATTAGCTGATGTTAAGCCTGATACGCTGAATTTATCTTTAAGCTCTAGTAATAGTCGCTCTGCCGTTTTTTTACCTACCCCAGGAACACGCGTCAGCATTGCCGTATCTTGCATTGCAACCGCTTGCACTAAGTCATCTATCGACAACCCACTTAGAATAGAAAGTGCTGATTTTGCGCCTATGCCATTGACCTTGAGTAGTTGTCGAAAAGTTGCACGCTCTTGATCGCTACCAAAACCATATAAAAGTTGCGCATCCTCTCGCACAACAAAGTGTGTCAACATCACAACTTTTTCACCAATGGCTGGCAGATTATAAAAAGTGCTCATGGGCACCTCGCATTCATAGCCTACGCCATTGCAGTCAATTAAAACCAAAGGTGGCGTTTTCTCTAATAGCGTTCCGTTCAAACGTCCAATCATTGCATCTCCCATAACATCACTAATGCTAACAATAACGCATGGCTTAGCATAGCGGCAAGTGTCAGTTTTATTGCAGATAATAATTGTGCTGGGTTTAGCGCAAATTGATGTAATAACCAAGATGCACGTACAGAAAATAATAAGGGCAAGGCGCATAACAATGCCAGCACAGGCAGTACTTTTACGTAGACAAAAAATACCAGCCAAAAAAAGGCTATCGCTAGTAGTAAAGGATAAATTAAGACAGCTTGAGCTAAGGGTAACCTGACGACCAAATGATGTTTACCCGCCAGTGCATCTGCCTTACAGTCAGGGAATTGATTGATATAGAGTAAATTAGTCACCAACAATGCATATGGCATACCGATGATTAACGGCTGCATTGAAAAGCTACGCCGCTGCACAAAATCTGCTCCAATTGTGATGCCAATAAAACCAACTGTTACACAAAGCTCGCCCAAACCACGACTATTCAAACGCAATGGCGGCGCAGAATAAGCCCAGCCTATCAATACGCCTATCACGCCTATAGCAAGCAAACCCTTGCCTACCAACCATGACAAATATAAGCCGCCGAGGGTGGCAATAAACAATAATAAATACGCAAAATTTGCCGTCTGTTGAGTGGTTAATACACCGTTTTGAATAAATCGGCTACCGCCTGTGTATGGGTATAATCGCTCAGTATTCTGCGCATCTGTACCATTGAGCGCATCAAAATAGTCGTTGAGTACATTCACCCCAGCATGGACTAATAGTGCAAGCAATACCCCAAGAATTGCAGTTTCTGCCCGAAAATTAACCCCTGAGTAGACCGCACCCACCAATCCCAAAAAGTATGCGGATAAAGTCGCTAAAAGAAAAACAGGGCGAGTTGCTGCAAAGTATCGGGTGATTGGATTTAAGTATTGCGCCACTGAAGGCTCAGTAACTTCAGACTTAGTCATTATACTAAACGCCCACCACGCACACGATAGCCGGCTGTGGCGAGCTTGCCTAAGCCTTGACCACCATGTGCATGGCAAATGGCACACGCTAAGGCATCGGCTGAATCTGGCTTGGGTGTCGCGGGTAAATTAAGTAAGCGTTTGACCATTTCTTGCACCTGCTCTTTTTGAGCATGTCCGTTACCAACCACCGCCTGCTTGACTTGAAGTGCTGTATATTCTGCCACGCTTAAATTACGGATGACCGCTGCACTAATCGCTGCACCACGAGCCTGACCTAGCAACAAGGTTGATTGCGGATTGACATTCACAAAAACTTTTTCAATCGCCACTTGGTTGGGTTGGTAAGTATCTATGACCTCAAATAAACCATCTAAAATAATTTTTAGGCGGGCGGGCAATTCTTCTCGGTCATCCTCACCCTCTACTTTATTTTTTTTGCCACTGGCAGTTTTAATCGTACCACTGGCAATATAGGTAATCTTTTCACCTACTTTTTCAATCACACCAAAACCTGTCAATCGCAGGCCGGGATCAATACCAAGGATTCTAACGTTGGCCACTATTCTTCTATTAAAGCAGTGGTATAAACATCCTGAACATCATCTAAATCTTCCAGCGCATCTAATATCTTCTGCATTTTCACTGCATCGTCACCAGTAAACTCAACTTCGCTCATGGCTTTCATCGTCACTTCGGCCATGACTGCTTTAAGGCCTGCCGCTTCCATCGCCTCTTTCACTGCCATAAAATCATTGGGAGGGGTGATGACTTCGATACTGCCATCTTCATCGGTCACAATATCTTCAGCGCCCGCTTCAAGTGCAGTTTCCATCACTTTATCTTCGCTAGTGCCAGGTTCATACACCAAGCTACCACAATGTTTGAACATAAATGCCACTGAGCCATCAGTGCCTAAGTTTCCGCCAAACTTAGTCAGGGCATGGCGCACATCTGCCACTGCTCGCTGTTTGTTATCGGTCAGGCAGTCAATAATAATCGCCGCCCCATTAATACCGTAGCCTTCATAACGAATTTCTTCGTAATTCACCCCTTCTAATTCACCTGTACCTTTTTTAATAGCACGTGTGATATTGTCCGCCGGCATATTTTCTTCTTTGGCCTCGGCCACAGCCGCACGCAGGCGTGGATTCATGGTGACATCGCCACCGCTTAAACGTGCAGCCACCGTGATTTCTTTAATGATTTTAGTGAAAATTTTACCGCGCTTTGCATCTTGACGACCTTTGCGGTGTTGAATATTTGCCCATTTACTATGACCTGCCATGTGACCAACCCTTAAAACTTAAAAAATAAACCAATTTTAACACAAGCTAATCTTACCCTCATTATTCCTGCCCTTGTGCTGGGTCAATTTGCGTATGTTTCCGGATGCTAATGAGTGAAATCGTAATTAAAGACAGTGCAATAAAGACCATACCAATTAATTCATAGGTATTTGGCACTTCATTAAGTTGAATCCAAGCGGCAATTACCCCTATCACTGGCGCAAGCATTGAAGCCATACTCGCCACGCCCGCTTGTAAACGCTGCAATGCGTATAGCCACAAAACCCAAGCCACACAGCCGCTTAAAATGACATTAAAAAGCACTGTGAAAATAAATGTACTGGTCCACTGTATAGGTGGCGCGGGTAAAATAAGTGCAACTGCAATAATGGGTATAGAGCCTAGCAACATGGGCCAAGCAGTAAGATTAAGTAAATCCAAATGTGGCGCCCGTTGATGCAGTTTCTTTGAAACAATGGCAGATACTGCCCAAGATATACCCGAACACAAGGCTAAAAACATACTAAACCCATCGGCTTTAATATGCAGTGGATCAAATATAAGCACCATGCCAAACAAGGCAAACGCCACCGCTAACCACTGCCAGCCTTGTACTTTTTCCCCCAACATGGGCCAAGCAAACAACATCACCCAAAATGGCATGGTGTAAGTCAGTACCGCGGTTTTACCTGCGCCACCTTCAACCAATGCCCAAATAAGCAACCCTGTAAAACCGCAAGTTTGCAATAAGCCTAAGGCCAACATAGTGGGAAACTCTTTTAATGCCAGTGGTCTTTTGGTTAAAAATATCAACACAAATAACACAATCGCACCTAAAAATGTACGCATTGCGGCAAACTGAAATGGGCTGGCATACTGCACCGCCAATTTCATAACGACCCAGTTATAACCCCAAATAAGGGTGAGTATAAAAAGTGCAATGAACGCTTTAATGACTGTGTTTTTTTGCATCTCTTAATTTTTCCGCTCAATTTACTCAATAGAATTTTGCTATAACCATTATAAGGTGTATATTTTTATGTAGCAGTTATTGCTAGGAGAAAACAATGAAAACAATAAAACAATTACTTGATAACAAAAAATATAAAGAAGTTATTTCAATTGCGCCACATCGTCCTGTATTTGATGCATTAGTAGTTCTAGCTGAGTATAAAATTGGAGCTTTGGTCATACTTGAGGGCGATAAATTGGTGGGAATTTTCTCTGAGCGCGACTATGCGCGTGAAGTTGTCCTCCAAGGTAGATCATCAAAAACCACACCCATTAGCGAGATAATGACGACGAATGTCATTTCCTCCAAACTTACGGACACGGTAGATCAAGCCATGTCAGTCATGTCTGAGAAGCGCATTCGTCATTTACCTGTAGTAGATAATGGCAAAGTGATAGGCATGCTATCTATAGGTGACGTAGTGAAAGAAACGATTGATTATCAACAGCGCTTGATTAAGCAATTAGAAAGTTACATTACCGGCTAAGCATTTAACTGCATTTTGCCTATAACAGCCTAGCAAAGACCCACTTTGTTAGGCTTTTTCATTGCTTACAAATATTTCGCCACCATCGCATTACTTAAATCATTTGCCGCGATTGGCAATCTTACAAAGTAACCACTACCCGAAGCTTCTTGAATATTTTCGCCTTTTTTGTTGAACATTTCTTCCACCACCAACTCTTGATTGCCACTAGGATGAATAATTTGTAAGCGATCGCCCACGGCAAATTTGTTCCTCGCCTCAATATCAGCCAAGCCCTTTTCAGCATCATAAGCCACAATATCGCCTACATATAAACTGCGATTTGAGATTGAGTAACCTTGTTTGTAGTTTTGATGTTCTGCCGTGTGATGCCGTTGATAGAAACCATCGGTATAACCACGATTGGCTAAGTTTTCTAAATCACTCAGCAAATTCCAATCAAAAGGACGGTTAGCAACCGCATCATCAATCGCCTTGCGATAGTTTTGACAAGTACGTGCTACGTAATAACGCGACTTCGTTCGACCTTCAATCTTCAAGGAATCAACGCCCATTTTAACCAAGCGTTCTACGTGCTCAATGGCACGCAGATCTTTGCTGTTCATAATATACGTGCCGTGCTCGTCTTCTATAATAGGCAATAATTCACCTGGTCGACCTTTTTCCTCAATGAGATAAACCTTATCGGCTAGAGGGTGACGTGGCAAACTCCCACATCCAGAAAGGCTAGACTTTTCCATCTCCGCTTGAAAATCAAATTCATTCAAGCGTATGACACCTGCCGCATCTTCAGCGGCATCATGAACTTTATAATCCCAGCGGCAAGAATTAGTACAGGTGCCTTGGTTAGGGTCGCGTTGGTTAAAATAGCCAGAGAGCAAACAACGACCGGAATAAGCAATACACAATGCGCCGTGGACAAAAACCTCCAACTCCATGTCTGGACAAAGCTGACGAATTTCTTCAATTTCATCTAAGGATAATTCACGCGATAAAATAACGCGCGATAACCCTAAGCTTTGCCAAAATTTAACGGTAGCAAAATTCACGGTATTGGCTTGTACGGAAAGATGTACCGGCATATCGGGCCATTTTTCACGCACCATCATGATCAGGCCCGGGTCAGACATAATCAGCGCATCAGGCTGCATCGCAATCACTGGCGCCATATCTGCCATGTAAGTTTTCACTTTAGCGTTATGGGGTGAAATATTGCTCGCCACAAAGAACTTTTTGCCACGTGAGTGCGCCTCTTTAATACCTATGTCAAGATTTGCCATGGTGAAATCATTATTGCGTGCCCTTAAGCTATAACGGGGTTGACCGGCATATATCGCATCGGCCCCATAGTCAAAGGCCGTGCGCATGCGGTCTAAATCCCCCGCTGGGGCTAATAATTCAGGTAATTTCATCTTTATTCACCGATAATTTTTACTAATACACGTTTCTTTCTGCGGCCGTCAAACTCGCCATAGAAAATCTGTTCCCACGGTCCAAAATCTAGTCGACCTTCTGTAATCGCTACCACCACTTCACGCCCCATTAACTGGCGCTTCATATGTGCATCCGCATTGTCTTCGCCGGTATCATTATGGCGATAGCTACTGATAGGCTCATGCGGTGCAAGTTTTTCTAACCATTGCGTATAATCGTGATGTAGACCACGCTCGTCATCATTGATAAATACACTTGCCGTAATGTGCATGGCGTTAATTAAGACCAAGCCTTCTTTAACACCACTCTCACGTAGGCATTCGTTCACTTGCTCAGTAATCCGAATAAAAGCAACGCGGGTTGGTGGGTTAAACCAAAGTTCTTTACGATAGCTTTTCATTGACGCCTCCCGAAATATAAATAAATTGTGACCATTTTATCACCGCACAAAGTAAACCCTACCATCAAAAAGACCCCCAATTTAGTTGGAGGTCTTTTTGATGATGACTATATTAAGTCGAGCATAGCGCAGCTATATCGGGCGTATTAGCCTTTCACATCTACTTGTTGCACAAAGGTTTTACCTTCATTATCTGTTGCCGTCACCTCTAATTTACCTGTTGCATCTGGCACAAAATTAAACTTAAAGTAGGGGTCTTCAGCCGTACCTACCCCCACATCTATGGTTAATAATGGCTTACCGTTATAACTAAAGGCGGCCTTATTAATATAGAAAGCAGGCACAAACCCTTGCGAGACTAATTCGCGCTGCAAACCTGTACGCATGGGGTGCCTAATGTTAAAGGTAGTCGATGTTGTACTGTTAATTTTAACGGGCTCATCCACTTTGAATTTTATTTTACCTGCACTAGCGCGAATTGCTGCCTCATCACCTTCAACTGTGCCGCCACATCCACCCGCTGCACGAATTTCACGTGATGCTAGGTACAATTTACCATCCGCTGTTTCACCAACTAACCTTACAAATGCATCCGTTTCAAAGCGAATTCGAGTCGCCAACTGAAAATCACCAAGCGCTTCTGTTAAATGATACGTAGCCGTCAGTGGGATTGGGTTTGCATCGACGAATGCATAAAGCTTTTTAATGACGACGCCCTTAGCTGCGGCATTATTCACACTATAAGTGACGGGCACTTGCGCCCCACTTTCAGCACGACGTGGTGCTTCTATTTTAATAAAATCAACTTCTTGCATTTCTCGATTGGCAAAGAAAGCTTCTTTCATCACTGGCCATAATTTCGGGTCTGGCTCAGCGCTCGCTGGTGCCACCAAAACAAGGGAAATGGCAGTTGCGAAGAATAGTTTTAATAAACTTAATTGTTTCATTTTATCGACTCCACACACTTAAATTAATACAAACCATTACGTATTTAATAATACAACTCTTGAGACAAACATCAAGCCATAAAATTCAATGGTTCAATAATAGACTTAAGCTTTATCCATATAAAAAAATAGCTCAACACCATTACCAACTAGATCTTTAAAGTTAATTTGTTTTACATTCAATACGGGCAAATCACGTACAGAATAATCAATCTGATGCGCAGTTAAATGCGCCTCAGTAGCGGGCATATCAGTGCAAGTAAATGAGATATGGTCTATGGTGGTAAGCACGTTTGTAAGGGGGGCGCCCTCACCCCGATACTCAGCCAAGTGCATCACATGTTTATCGCCAATGTAAAGCCAAAAACCACGACTGGTAAATCCCTCTCGCGGTCCAACTTTTAACCCCACCACATCACAGTAAAAGTCCTTAAGCTTAAGCATCACCTCATAAGGCGTGCGAAGATTAACGTGATTGAGTTCTGTGACTGGCATTGTTCCTACTAAGCGACTATATTTTTAAGCCGCTGGGTTTTGTGAACGAACACGAATATGCAATTCCCGCAATTGCTTCTCATCCACTTCATTCGGCGCATTGGTCATCAAACATTGTGCGCGTTGAGTTTTAGGGAAGGCAATCACATCACGGATTGATTCTGCACCTGTCATTAACGTCACCAAACGATCTAAGCCAAAGGCTAGACCACCGTGTGGAGGTGCGCCGTATTGCAAGGCATCAAGCAAGAAACCAAATTTCTCTTGTGCTTCTTCTTTGCTAATTTTAAGCGCATCAAATACTTTTGATTGAACATCTTGTTTGTGGATACGCACTGAACCACCGCCTACTTCCCAACCATTGAGTACCATATCGTAAGCTTTTGAAAGCGCCGCGCCTGGGTTGCTGGTAAGCAAATCTTCGTGCCCATCTTTTGGTGCTGTAAATGGATGATGCAATGCTGCCCAGCGATCGTTCTCTTCATCGTGTTCAAACATTGGGAAATCTACCACCCATAATGGCGCCCATGCGCGACCATCTACATGACCTTTATCGTGGCCCACTTTAAGACGTAGTGCGCCCAATGCCTCATTAACCACTTTAGTCTTATCTGCACCAAAGAATACGATATCGCCATTTTGCGCGCCAGTGCGGTCGATGATGGCTTGTAATGCAGTGGCATGAATGTTTTTAACGATAGGGCTTTGTAAGCCTTCTTCGTTCAATTTTGTCACATCGTTAATCTTGATGTAGGCCAAGCCTTTAGCGCCGTAGATTTTAACAAATTCAGTGTAAGCATCAATTTCGCTACGCGCAATCGCCGCACCATTTGGTACACGTAAAGCCGCCACACGACCACCTGCCATATTGGCAGCACCTGCAAACACTTTAAAATCAACATCTTTCATTACATCTGAAAGCTCAGTAATTTCTAAGGTCACGCGCATATCTGGTTTATCTGAACCATAACGTGTCATGGCCTCATGAAAGGACATGCGCGGAAAGGCTGCTGGCAAATCTACGTTCTGCACCTTTTTCAGCATTTGACGTATCATTTCTTCAACAATATCCATAATCTGATTTTCAGTCATGAATGATGTTTCAATATCCACTTGAGTGAATTCTGGCTGACGATCAGCACGTAAATCTTCATCACGGAAGCATTTAGTAATTTGGAAATAACGATCAAACCCAGACACCATCAATAACTGTTTGAATAGCTGTGGAGACTGTGGCAATGCAAAGAATTGCCCTGCGTGAACACGGCTAGGGACTAAGTAATCGCGCGCACCTTCTGGCGTTGATCTCGTCAACATTGGCGTTTCGATTTCAATAAAACCATTAGTGTCTAAATAGTCACGTAGCGTTTTAGATACACGATAACGCAACATCATATTTTTCTGCATCGCTGGGCGACGTAAATCAATGTAACGATGCTCTAAACGTACCGTTTCAGTAAGATTTTCATCATCTAACATAAATGGCGGTGTAAGCGATGCATTAAGGACTTCAATCTCAGTTGCAATCATTTCAACTTCACCAGTTGCTAAGTTGGCGTTAGTCGCGCCTTCTGGGCGAGCACGTACTTCACATACGACTTTTAGTACGTATTCACTACGCACACTTTCAGCAATAGCAAATGCAGCTTGTGCATCAGGATTTACCACAATTTGCGCCATACCTTCACGGTCACGCAAGTCGATAAAAATGACGCCACCATGGTCACGACGACGGTGCGCCCAACCACATAAAGTAACAGTTTGGCCGATGTGTTCGCGGTTTAAATGGCCGCAGTAATGTGTACGCATAATATGTAAAGTCTTGTTAAGTAGTCAGTTAAGTTAAAGGGTTAATTTTGTTGTGATTTAAATTTATCAGGCGGTGCCACTACACCCATGCTTATAATATATTTCAGCGCCTCATCCACGCTCATATCAAGCTCAATCACTTCCGTACGTGGCATCATCAAAAAATAACCCCCGGTCGGATTTGGCGTAGTAGGTACATAAACGCTCACATAATCACCAGGCAAATGATTTGCAACATCACCGCCTGGTTTACCTGTGACAAAAGCAATGGTCCAAGCGCCTTGTCTTGGGAATTGTACTAAAACAGCTTGCCGAAAAGCATTACCAGAATCTGAAAATAACGTATCAGACACCTGCTTAACACTGGCATAGATAGATTTCACTACAGGCACCCTGGCCAGTATTGCTTCCCATAATAGAATTAATCGCTTACCGAAAAAATTAGTCGCTATTAGGCCGGTAACGAAAATAATCAGCATTGTTAGCAGTACGCCAAACCCAGGGATTTCTAGCCCCAACTGAGCTTTGGGGCGCCAATTTTCGGGTAATAATAATAAGCTCTGGTCCATCATGCCGATTAAACTTGATATCACCCAAACAGTGATAAACAAAGGCACCAACACGAGTAAGCCCGTAATAAAATATTTTTTCATACGTTTAATTGTATAGGTTGATTAATAGCGTTAAAAAATGACTGGCCAACATCAGTGGCAAGCACAGCCAGTTGCACAGCCAGCTGGGGCAGCGGCAGTTTCCGACTTTTGCTCTGAATTGCCGTCAGACATACTAGCGCCTACCTTACTTGCTGTAGCCCCAGTCTTATTGCCACCATTTTTAAAGTCTGTGGCATACCAACCACTGCCACTTAACTGAAAGCTGGGCGCAGACAATTGTTTGCTAAAAGCTTCAGCGCCACAGGCGGGGCAAGCTTCAGTACTCGCAGCGCTAATTTTGCGCATCACTTCAGCCTTATGACCACAGCTGGTACATTGATAATCATAAATAGGCATAAAACCACCTCTACCATCAATTAAATAACCGTCAATTATACCTTATTTGCCGCTAGCAATACTTTGCAAGACAGATTCAATAGCCCTACAGTTTTGCTTGGCATCCTCTATATTTAATAACGGGTCCTTATTGTTGAGCACACAATCACTAAAGTGCTCTATTTCTAAAGTGAAATGATTGCTAGGCGTAAAGCGTTCTTCTGCACATCGGCCATCTTCTAGCGCCCAACTAATGACTGGCACATCCTCTTGAAACACCCACGCAGCATGACATTTAACCCAGCCTAGCGTGCCAATAATTTCATATTCTGATTTACGGCTACGTTCAAAGCTAACATCAAAATGACCGAAGCGAGCCCGACCTTGTGCATCTTGACCAAAGTCCAACACACCGCTGCTAACAATATCAGCGCCATGCTCATTGAGCTTTGCATGGGCAATCACAGAAAGAAGTTCTGCTGGCTTGCTATTTTGTGCGAAGCACCAACGTAATGAGTGAATAGCATAAGGACCAATATCCCACATAGCACCACCACCATTGGCCATACTCCGATTAATGCGGTACATGCGGGCCGGCTTCATTAAAAATGAAAAGGAAGCGCGAGCAGAAAGCACATCGCCAATTAAGCCAGAGTCGATGATTTCTTTTATGCGTGTGTGTTGTGGATGAAAGCGATACATAAAGCCTTCCATCACTTTCACATTATTTTTAATAGCAGCTGACTCGATTGCCTCAATATCTTTGACTGTGGTTGCCATGGGCTTTTCAATTAAGATATGTTTACCTGCATTTATGGCCTTCAATGCCCATTCGGCATGCTCTTCATTGGCCATTGGGCAGTAAATCGCCTCAACATTGGGGTCGTTAATTAAGCTGTCTAAATTATCGTAACACTGCACTTCCCCAGCATGGCATGGCGCATACTTTTCAAGCGTAGCTTTTGCCGCGCCAGCACGTCGGCTGGCAATGGCAACTAATTGCCCATTAGATGCCTCAATGATCGCAGGCAATAAGCGCTCATTCACGCGCGCGGCGCCTAAGATACCCCACTTCAGCTTTCTCACATCGCTCATCTAATCACCTTTTAAAATACATTCCTGCCTATCGTGGCATCACATTTGTCGCGCACTATTCAGAAGCCCACTTAATGCTACAACCAATACTAGAAAACTGCTGCTTTGGCCCTAGCCCTGTCTCAGCAATTTGCTGCATCGCGTGAAACAAGTCACGCGTACTATTGGGGGCAGTTTCTTTACGACTTTCATCAAATCTACCGCGATATTGCAGTTGCGCCTGATTATTAAACCCAAAAAAATCTGGTGTGCAAACCGCATCGTAAGCCTTGGCTACTTGCTGTGTTTTGTCTAGCAAATAGGGGAAAGAAAAATCAGCTTCAACAGCAACTTTCATCATATTTTCAAAACTATCTTCTTGATATGCTTTTGAGTCGTTAGCCATAATCGCCACCGTATTAATGCCGAGCATTTTTAGCTCAAGGCAGTCTGCTACCAAGCGCGGCAGAATGGCTTTTACGTATGGGCAGTGGTTACATATGAACATCACCAATAATCCATTTTTACCCATGATTTGAGCCAACGAAATCATACTGCCATCTATATTTTGCAAATTAAAATCCGGTGCTTGCCAGCCAAAATCACACACCGGTGGGTTTAAACTTGCCATGCTTTACTCCAATATTGTCTATAATTTAATCTTATCACTTTAATTTGTAAGCATCATGTCTAACCTTCGATTTTATAGTGCTGAAAAATTACGCATAGGCGCCACAGTAAAACTATCTGATAACGCCGCCATGCATGCCACACGGGCATTGCGCTTAACCGTAGGTGACGCCATTAATCTATTTAATGGCGATGGCTTAGACTATGCGTGCGAACTAGTCAGCGTTAAAAAAAGTGAGGTGCTCGCTAAGATCGCCGCTAGCCACTCCATTGAAAATGAATCACCACTCAGCATTACTTTGCTACAAGGCATTTCAAGTGGCGACCGCATGGATTACACCATTCAAAAAGCGGTGGAATTAGGCGTAACTATTATCCAGCCAATCTCTAACGAGCGTAGCGTAGTCAAGCTGACGGCTGAACGCGCGCAAAAACGATTAGATCATTGGCAAAATGTGGTGATTTCTGCCTGCGAACAATGTGGGCGAGCATCCATTCCCAACGTATTAGCACCCGTTAACTTGTCAGTATGGCTTGCGTCCAACCAACAAAACGGTGCCACACGGATTTTGCTCAACCCGCTAGGGGCAAAACGCTTGGCTGAATTGCCAACAACCCTGCAAAACATTCAATTGCTCATCGGCTCTGAGGGCGGCTTAAGCGCCGCAGAAATCGCGCTCGCCATTACTCATGGCTTTCAATCAGTTATTTTAGGCCCCCGTATTTTACGCACCGAAACTGCGGCCTTAACTGCAATTTCTGCAATGCAAATACTCTGGGGCGACTTTTAACACAAAAATAGTTGCTTAAATTACATATTTATTTTATTATTTTGTAAATTTTACAATTTAATTAACTATGTCACTCGCTAATTCTCTTCGTCATCGGCGCAAATCGCTAAAAATGACTCTGCAAACACTGGCAGCGCAGGTAGGTGCGGACGCTGGTAATTTATCGCGTATTGAACGTGGTGAATTAGGCATCAATGAAACGCTTCTACGTAAAGTAGCCAACGCGCTAGATTGCACGCCTGCTTACTTGTACGCACAAAGTGAGGTATCCCCCAATATAAGTGCACAACTAAACCGTGCTGCCTCTCCCGTATCAACCATGCAGCCCAATAATGCCAAAGATTTTGTACAGTGGTTTCGCTCTGCTACGCCATATATTCACGCATTTGGTGGACGTACCTTTGTGATTGCTTTTGGGGGCGAAGTGGTCGATGAAAAACAATTTATCGCACTTTCTCACGACTTAAATCTGCTCGCCAGCCTAGAGGTAAGGCTGGTATTAGTGCATGGCGCAAGACCGCAAATTGAACAACGATTAAAACGCGACAAGCTTGCCCCGAAATATGTAAACGGCATTCGCGTCACGGATGATGCTGCAATGGAAGCCGTTAAAGAAGCAAATGGCGCAATTCGGGTAGAAATAGAAGCGCTACTTTCTATGGGCTTAGTCAATTCACCCATGGCTGGGGCAGATATTCGGGTAGCAAGCGGCAACTTTGTCACCGCTAAACCAATGGGCGTTCTCGATGGTATTGATTTACAACATACTGGCGAAGTACGCAGGATAGATGCGGTTGCTATACAAAAACGTCTCAATGATGGCGAATTAGTGTTGCTATCACCGCTTGGGTATTCACCGACGGGTGAAGCCTTTAACTTAAGCTTGGAGGACGTCGCCGTTAGTGCAGCCATTGCACTAGATGCAGACAAACTTATTTTCTTAATGGACTCTGAAGGGGTGCATAATTTAAGGGGTGAACTACTGCGTGAAATGACTGCGGAAAAAGCCAAAAATTTGCTTCGTAACGTCAGTGAAAATGAGCAAGCCCTTAACGTTTCAGAAGACGTGAATTACTACCTGCCTGCGGCAGTGCGTGCTTGTGAACACGGGGTGGCACGTAGTCATCTTATTTCACGCCACATTGATGGCGCCATTATTCAAGAGCTGTTTACCGTTGATGGTATCGGCACCATGGTGACTGAACTTAGCTTAGAAAGAATGCGGCAAGCCAATATTGACGATGTCGGCGGCATTTTAAAACTGATCGAGCCACTAGAATCGGAAGGCTTTTTAGTAAGGCGTGGTCGTGAACGCATTGAAATGGAAATTAATCATTTTTATGTCATGGAACATGATAACCGCGTCATCGGTTGCGCGGCACTCTATCCATTTGTTGCAGAACGTACTGCTGAATTTGCATGTTTAGCAATCGACCCCGCTTATCGAGGTGCGGGTCGTGGTGATAAATTATTCTATTTCTGCGCCAATGAAGCTAAAGAGTTAGGCTTTAAAAGCCTGTTCTGTCTTACCACACGGACAGAACATTGGTTTTTAGAACGCGGCTTTACTCAGCAAAATGTAGAAAAACTGCCAACTGAAAAACAAAAACTTTATAACTTTCAACGTAAATCTAAAGTTTTTAGCAAAACGTTATAAGCAAATTTTAGTTACAATTAGCGTAAATTAAATTTACCAAATCTAAGCTTACGGAAATCTTATGTTAAGTCAAACCACAGCCGCAAAAAAAGCTCGCACCCTTGCTGAAGCGCTGCCTTATATCAAGCGCTTTTTTGATAAAACCATTGTGATTAAATATGGTGGCAATGCCATGACAGACGAACATTTAAAAGAATGTTTTGCGCAGGATGTCGTGTTGCTCAAGCTCGTCGGCATGAACCCCGTCGTGGTGCATGGTGGCGGCCCACAAATTAACGAAATGTTAGATAAGCTTGGCAAAAAAGGCGAGTTTATTCAAGGGATGCGCGTCACCGATGCAGAAACTATGGGCGTCGTTGAGATGGTGCTTGGCGGGCAAGTGAACAAAGAAATTGTCAATTTAATTAATCGGCATGGTGGCAAAGCGGTAGGCCTTACAGGTCAAGATGGCAATTTTATCCATGCCCACAAATTGCTCATGGAAGACTTAAATGACCCCACAAAAATGATTGATGTTGGCCAAGTGGGCGAAATCAGTGGGATTGATCCAAGCATTATTAACTTTCTAGATGGTGGTGATTTTATTCCAGTCGTAGCACCCATTGGCGTGGGCAAAGATGGTGAATCCTACAATATTAATGCAGATGTCGTGGCTGGAAAATTGGCTGAAATATTGGGTGCAGAGAAGCTCATCATGCTGACTAATACACCCGGCGTATTAGATAAAAATGGCGAGTTACTCACTGGACTAACCCCTAAACAAATTGATGATTTAGTGGCAGATGGCACCTTGTCTGGCGGCATGCTACCTAAAATTAGTTCGGCATTAGATGCCGCACGTAGCGGTGTAAAAACTGTGCACATCATTGATGGGCGGGTAGAACATGCGCTATTGCTTGAAGTATTAACGGATGAAGGTGTAGGTACGCTGATTAAGGCCAAATAAATTGGCGCAAAACGGCAACGCTAAAGTCTGGATTTTTGACCTAGACGATACGCTTCACAACGCGTCTGCTCACATCTTTCCGGTAATGAATAAGGCCATGACGCAATACATCATGGCGTCACTCATTTTAGATGAAACCGCTGCCCATAGATTGCGTCAACATTATTGGCGCGTCTATGGCGCAACGCTTAAAGGCTTAATGCGTCACCATGGCGCAGACCCGCATCATTTTCTAAATGAAACCCATAAGCTAGTTGATTTACCTGACATGGTGCTTGAAGTAAAACGCTTACGACACATGCTAAATAGCCTTGCAGGCCGTAAGTTAGTGTTTACCAACGCACCACGCAATTATGCTTTACGGGTGCTCGATATACTGGGTATCACTGATTGCTTTGAATTGATATTCAGTGTCGAGTCTACAAAGTTTCATGCTAAGCCGTCTGTGCGTGGCTTTCAATTGTTACTCAAAGCAATCAAAGTTAAAGCCAGCGATTGCGTGATGTTAGAAGACAATTTAGCCGCATTGATGACGGCAAAAAGATTAGGCATGAAAACAATTTGGATTAGTAAAACATTACAAAAACCAAATTTTGTTGATTATCGATTAACTGAAGTGTTAGCACTCACTCACCTTAAGTTATAATTTCTACTCAATGAGTTAACACCCCTATTGGCGAGGAACATAAAATGGCAGGCGAACGCAAACAACAAATTTTAGAAACGCTAGCCAAAATGCTAGAGTCCCCCAAACGCGAGAAAATCACCACCGCCTCGCTCGCTGCAAAACTAGAGGTCAGTGAAGCTGCACTCTATCGACACTTCGCCAATAAAGCACAAATGTTTGAAGGCCTCATTGTTTTTATAGAAGAAACTATTTTTGGCCTAATCAACAAAATCAGCGTTGAAGAAACAGATGGTCAAAAACAAATTCAACGGATTATTTCTATGCTGCTGGCCTTTGCCGAAAAAAACCCTGGCATGACCCGCGTGCTAATTGGCGATGCTTTAGTCAATGAAGATGAAAAACTACAACTACGCATTAATCAACTGAACGATAGGATAGAAGTCACACTCAAACAAAGTCTACGTATTGCGGAAACACAAACAGGCAATAAAGTAGATGCAGAAGCTCAAGCTAACTTGATGCTTTGCTATGTCATGGGTCGCTGGCATCAATTTGCTAAAAGCGGCTTTAAGCGCAAGCCGATGGAATTTGTACAACAGCAAATGACATCACTCATCAATCACTAAGCATTGAGTAGTACAGGGGAAATAACTTGCAAGGAACGATATTTGGTTTTACTGAAGCCCAGATTACCGATTTTGGGATGACCTTTGGCGTAGGCGGGTTAATGCTACTGATGATATTTATTGTAGGTCATCTTGCATGGGAGTCAAAAGCAGGTAAGTTTGGCACCTTTGCTTTATTTCTTGGCCTAACATTTGGCATGGTAGGCTATGTGGCAAAATACATCATTAAATTCAAACTCGGTATTCAATAACTTAAATTAGCAACCCTAGTTTTAAGTACTTAGAACGGTTTGATATAGCGCACAATCCAACGGCTATCTTCCAAATAGCCGTTTCTAGTCTCTAAATCACCGCCATACTGCAAGAGAATCCGGCCAAACGAAAAGTTTGCTATGCCTGATACTTGATAGCGCTGCAATTGCGTTAAATTATTTCGGCTGACACCATCCCAGCTAGTTTCACCGCCTACGCTATAGAAATAAGCCGATGATAAGGAAAAGGTTGGGTTAATCGTATAGCTCAATCCGGACTGAAGTGTATACAACGGTTTTTGTTCTAAATTTTGATGATTTAGACAAGCCACGCCACAATCATTATTTTTACCAGACCACACCGCATCTAATGCCGCCATCCAATTTAGGGTATCGGTGATTGGTGTTTGAACACCTATTTGTAATGCGCCGCGATAACGATTTTCGCCCACATTAAAAACGCGGCGGTCACTATAACCACCGGTAGGGGTAATCAAGTAGGCAGCAACACCAAAATAAGTCTGCGTCTCACGGTTGGCATAAAGCCAATAGCCGAACGCCAACGTAGCGTCGCCAATACCAGAATCCCCACTAAGGCTTGACCCTTCTGGTTGGACATTAGTGATAGGTAGCTGCGCGTACACGATGGCAGGCTGTTCATCAATCTCAAAAGCATGGGCAAGACGTAGCTGATATTGCAATGCCTGATATTCTGGTCGACCTGCTACTTTGTGACTATTCACATAATAATCACTGCGTTGGCTAAACACTGTGGAGAACTGAACTACACTTCTACCCGCCATGGGTGCGCGTATTTCACCTGGTTGAAGATCTATCGCCAATGCCTGCAAGGGCATGGCGCAACTTGCCACTAATAGCAGAGGATTCAACTTAATGCTTTTTATTTTTTGTAGTGAACGCACTATTTATACCAATCCAATTAACTGCTTAACGGCTGCCGCATCAAAAATGTAAGGTGGGCTTTCCTCGGTTCTAGGTAGCCCAATGACAAAAGTGACGCCTGCACTTTGGTT
>CANNEG010000024.1:0-18890 GCA_947503455.1 Betaproteobacteria bacterium | reverse complement strand
TCGAAAAAGAATAGGACATTACGGCCACTTTCTTTAGCTTTATACAAAGCGATATCGGCTTGCTTTAAAACATCGATTGAATCAGCGTTTGATTGGAAAATGGTAGCGCCGATACTGGTTGAGCATAAGTCATCTCTTCCTTTAATCTTATAGGGTACATTCAATGAGTATAAAATTCTCTTAGCAATTATTTCCGCCTCTATGACTGCCTCAGATTCCTGTTGATTTAGACTTTGCAAAATCACCACAAATTCATCCCCACCTATACGAGATACGGTGTCTATAGCTCGGACGGAATCGACGATACGAACAGCAGCTTGCTGTAACAATAAATCTCCGGAGTCATGACCGTAAGAATCATTAATCGCTTTGAAATTGTCAAGATCCAAAAACAAGAGTGCACCATGATTACCAGTACGCTCATTTGAATGTAGCGTTTGTGCCAACCTATCTAGCAAAAGCCGTCGATTAGGCAAACCAGTTAATGAGTCAAAAAATGCTAATTGTTTAATCTCTTCTGAGTCTGCAACCCTTTTTGTAATATCAGTCATTGAGGCTACGTAGTTAATCGTTTTTCCTTCGCTATCTTTAATAATAACAATAGCGAGATTTTCCGGGTAAATTTCACCCGTCTTGCGACGATTCCAGACTTCACCATCCCATTTACCATTGGCAAGCAGGCTTTTCCACATTTCGGTGTAAAAACTTGCATCATGACGCCCAGAACTTAAGAATCGTGGATTACGCCCTAATGCTTCCTCAGCAGAGTAGCCCGTGATATTGCTGAATGCCTGATTTGTTTTAATAATTAGACCATTTTCATCACAAATGATGATGCCTTCTTGCAAGTTGAATGAACTCGCTAGAACGCGTAGTTGATTTTGATTTTGCTCAACTTCCTGATCTTTTGAATGCAAAAGTTTAATTAAAAAAACTGCTGCAATTCCAAGAACCGCAGTTACAAAAACAAAGAGAAATATAATTTTCTGAATTAATTGCTTATGGAAATCAGCCTCCATTTGTTGAGCGTCTTTAAATACAGCATCCGCCGCCTTCTCTGAGTCTTTTATAATGTACGTTGCTTTTTGATCTAACTCTTCAAAACTTACTGTTAAGTAATCAGCCAACCAAATATGGGCTTCATTGTACTGCCGTACTTCCATAAGGCGGTCAAACAGAAGCTCGTTATTTTTCCATTGAGTGGTAGCTTCTCGCACATCTTGAACTTTAGATTTTTCTCCTAAATAAGCACCTTCTATTTTACTCAGCCTGTCACCTAGCAAAGCTTCAACATTTTGTCTTTCATACTTAAAACCTTTATCTCTAGAGAGAAGTAGCGCTTCTAGATTGCCGTTTTGTACTTGACGTACTATTGATTGGAATTCGAGGGCGTCTGCATATACATTAAAAGTATGCTCATAAAGCACACTGGTCTGATTGCTTAGTTGGCGAATATTTTTAATCGCAAAAACGCTAAAAAAGTATAAGCCAACTATAAACAGAAAATAGGCCAATGCTAATGTGGTCAATATTTTATGGTAAGGCTTAATGTAACTTTTGTATAACATTTAGCAAACCCTCTAAACGCCTAATGAATCAATAATTAGACCAACATAAATTACCGCGCCCTGCTAAAGGGCTGTTAGATGATATATCTTACCACTTAAGTATCAACTACGAAAAACAGCCTATCAAATGACAGGCTGTTTTTAATTGGGTTCTCTCCACTGAAGCTAACGACTACATCAGGTAAGGTAAAAAAATAAGCGCTAGGCTAAACCCACTATTTCAGCACAAATTCCTTAGGTAATAATACCCAGATTTTGCCTGCTTGCTTCATAGCACCTGCTTTGGCACCGGCATCCGCGCCTGCACCCCAAAAAAAGTCTGCCCGTACGCCCCCTTTAATTGCACCCCCAGTATCTTGCGCCATCATCAAGCGCTTCAAGGGTTTTGTGCTATTAGGTTCAGTTGTAGATAAGAATACTGGCGCGCCTAAGGGCACGAACTTAGGGTCAACTGCCACTGCACGCTCTGCCAAAATGGGCACGCCTAAAGCGCCTAATGGGCCCGGCAAGCCAGCCGGCAATTCTCTAAAGAAAACATAGCTTGGGTTGTTATTCAGCAACTCTCTAAGCTTACTTGGGTTATTTTTGACCCAGTTTTTAATGCCATTCATAGACGCATTGGCGCTTGTTAGTTCACCACGTTCAATTAAAAGGCGACCTATTGAGTTATAAGTATGGCCATTTTGATCAGCATAGCCGACATGCACCTGCTCACCACTGTCTAACTGAACTAAACCAGATCCTTGAATTTGTAGAAAAAATACATCAATGATGTCATCAATATAAATAAACTCTCGGCCTTTAATGGGTGATGCATCCGCCTCAATTTCTGCTCGGTTGTAATAAGGCACCAACTTGTTGCCTACCAACCTACCCCGTACACGTTTATACTTAAGATCAGGAAATAGGCTATCTAGCTCTACCGTCACCAAGTCACTGGGCGTTGCGTATAAAGGATTTGAGTATTTAGCAGATTTTGTACGGCTGCCTTTTAAGATTGGCTCATAATAACCTGTAATTAAACCGCTATCAGCACCCTCAATATTAGTAGTTTTATAGACCGCAAAGTTTTGTTTGAAATAAGACAGTATCGCTTCCGTATCCGGCTTATTCATTGTTTGGCTATTCAACTGCGTTGCCTCACCACAGACTCTTTGCCACATCGGTTTGTTGACTAAAGCTGTGCAGCTTTGCATCCAAGCAGGCCAAGCCAAACTTAAGCTATCTTCTGGTGTATTACGTTGACCTAAGCCATCAACTTCTTCCCACTTAGCCGGTTTTAACAATCCGTATTCCGCCACTTTCAAGTCTGCCGGCTTAGCCTCTGTGATTTTCGGCTCTACAACTGGCTTGCCCATTTGGGCTGGCACTGTACATTTATCAGCAGTCTTCTCTGCGCTTATACTTGTATCACACTTGCATTCAGCACTTGGTGGCTGAGGTGCATTTGATTTTAAATTGATGAGCGTACAAGAAGATAAACTCACGCAGGCCCATATCGCTAATAAAACTAATGTTATTTTTTTAATCAATTGATTGTCTTCAGATAAATGAATGGCGTTTAAACCTAATGTAAAACTCGGGGCATATTGAGTACAAAAGTTGGAACAACTGCATCAAACTGCGTGCCATCATCTGCCACCATTTGGTAACTACCGTGCATTTTACCCATAGGCGTATTCAGCACCGTGCCACTGGTATATTCGAAAAACTGTCCGGGATTGAGCAAAGGCTGAGCGCCCACAACGCCCAAGCCTCTCACTTCTTGCTCATCACCATTGACCTCATTAATAATCCAATGTCGACTGATTAATTGTGCTGCCACATTACCTGTATTGATAATTTTAACGTGGTAAGAAAATGCGTAACGATTATGTTCAACATCTGATTGATCTGGCAGAAATTCCGCTTCAACTGTCACTGTGCACTCATAATGTTTAGCGGCAGCTGTCATCATTTGATGAGGCCAGTTGTAGGTGAACTTGGGCTTGCAGAATACAGTTTTTTTGGCATGCGGCCTGCAAGATAAGCTTCACGACCTGCTTCTACAGCTTTTTTCATGGCGCTAGCCATCAGCACGGGGTCACGTGCGGCAGCAATTGCCGTATTCATTAACACGCCTTGGCAACCCAACTCCATGGCAATTGCGGCATCAGATGCAGTGCCAACGCCCGCATCTACCAATACAGGAATATTGGCATTTGCAATGATGATTTGCAAATTCCATGGGTTTAAAATACCCATGCCCGAGCCTATTAATGAAGCGAGTGGCATGACCGCACAACAGCCAATCTCCTCTAATTGCTTCGCAATAATAGGGTCGTCTGAGCAATACACCATTACATCAAAACCATCTTTTACTAATACCTTGGCGGCAGCGATTGTTTCTACCATGTTAGGATAAAGCGTATTAGGATCTCCTAGCACCTCCAACTTCACTAGCTTGTGACCATCCAATAACTCACGCGCTAAGCGCAAAGTACGTACAGCATCATCAGCAGAATAACATCCGGCAGTATTGGGCAAGTAGGTGAATTCTTCCGGAGGTAAAAAATCTAGCAATGACGGCTCGCCAGCTGTTTGGCCAATGTTAGTTCGGCGTATCGCCACTGTAATAATCTCCGCACCACTCGCATCTATCGCCGCACGGGTTTGAGCAAAATCTTGATATTTACCAGTCCCTACCAATAGGCGTGACTGATAGGTTTTGCCTGCAATTTTTAATAAATCTGACAAGTTGTTATCCTTTAATTACTTTTTTAATGACCATTCAACTAGATGCTATTCGGAAATTATCCGCCACCCACTGCACCTACAATTTCCAACTGATCGCCTTCTACAAGTTGTGTCACTGAAAACTGGCTACGCGGCACAATTTCACCATTACACTCAATAGCCAAGCGCTTGCCTTCTAAATTAAGACTGGCCACTAAATTCTCTACTGATAAAGTGATGACGTCAAAATTACGTGGTTTACCGTTGATAGTCAGTTGCATTGCGTGAATTTAATTGACAATTTAAAGTACCATTTTACGAAAATAATAGGTGCATTAGCAAACCTTATCTCAGCTATTTACCTGTAAGCGCTATATCATCTAAAATTATCTTCCACGTTGTACAATATACAAAAATGCTTGCAATCAGTTTGTATTGCATCTACTAAAATAGTATTCATTTAGAAAGTCCAACATGAACCTACAAAGCCATATCGCAGACATTAATACCCCTACCGGAATTATGCGCACTTATATTCATCGTCCTATAGATAAAGCTAAAGGCGATAATAAGTATCCGACTATTTTATTTTATTCCGAAATTTTTCAGCAAACGGGCCCCATTGAAAGTGCCGCTAAAATCATGGCAAGTCATGGTTATGTCGTGCTCGTACCTGAAGTTTTTCATGAGCATAATCCAATAGGCACGGTATTAGGCTATGACGATGCTGGTCGTGATAAAGGCAATGCCGACAAAGCGGCAAAAGATGTGCAAGGTTACGATACCGATAATGCAGCAATGATTGCCTTTGCCAAACAGCAATCTTGGTATAACGGCAACATTGGCGCCATGGGGTTTTGTATAGGGGGTCATTTGGCTTTTCGCGCCGCCTTGCAACCAGAAATAAAAGGCACAGCTTGCTTTTATGCCACCGATTTACATGCACTCACCATCCCAAATAAACCAGGTCAACATAGCATGGAGCGCCTTAAAGATATTTCAGGCGAAATGTTAATGATTTGGGGTAAGCAAGATACGCATATTCCTGCTGCCGGAAGAGCCGAGGTTTATAACAAAATGGCAGCCGCAAATCTCACATTTACTTGGCATGAATTTAATGCCCAGCATGCCTTTATGCGCGATGGTGATAATCGGTACGATGCTCAAACAGCATTAGTATGCTATCAGCTAGCCCTTAATTTATTTAGTCGCACCCTATAAAAAATTAAAAAGGCACTGCCCTGCGAGCCAATATCCATGAGCCTCTCAGTGCAGTGCCTTTTAGTCGACTAAGTTGCAAATAGTGCTGTACTTGCCATTTCACAAATAGCTAGTACGGCGGGGTGGTCAAATTTTCGCTCTACTGATATGGCATAATAAAAATCAAGAACCTCATCTATACGCCCTAAAACGACCACACCATACTGCTGAGTGATTTCATCTGCAATCACTGATGGTGCGGTAAAAATACCTATTCCTGCTTGACCAAAGGCTTTCATCAACGCACTGTCGTCAAACTCACCAACTATTTGTGGCCGTAGGCGTTGTGAATCAAACCAGCGCATCAGTCGGCCGCGCATGGCAGTATCTAAACTTGGCACTAATAATGGCGCATGATTAAGGCTTGCAGGAAAGTTAGCGCCATATTTTTCAGCGAGTGCAGGCGCGGCAAAAAAGCTTACCCCACATTCACCAAGTTTGTGATTTAAACCCTTAATGTCCATTTCTGCAGGCATGGGTCGGTCTGATAGTACGAGATCTAAACGATGTATGGCCAAATCGCCAAGTAACTTATCCAACTTATCTTCTCGGCATATAATTTTTATCGGCTCATTAAGCGACATCGCTGGCGCAAGTAAACGGTAAACGATTGATTTCGGCATTACATCAGCAACCCCCACGCGAAAAGTTGCCACCTGTTTAACGGTCCCACCACTCAGCGCCTGCTCCATTTCAGCGCCTATTTCAAAAATCTCATCGGCATAAGATAAAGCTAAACGTCCTGTTTCAGTTAGCTCTAATCCGCGCCCAACACGGCGAAATAAACTAGCTTCTAAAGAAGCCTCTAACAGACCAATTTGGCCGCTAAGGGTCTGGGGGGTGAGGTCAAGTTGCTCGCTAGCGCGTGCAATACTGCCAGCGCGTGCAACTTGCCAAAAATAATTCAGCTGTTTGTAGTTCAACATAATCGGCTAACCATCAGTTTTTACGAATTATCAATCAGTATAATCTTTATTTTTACGATGTGTTAATTCGCCTATTATGTCTTCACGTTAATGTTTAGTTAAGGAGGTTTAAGATGCAACTTGATATTCAAACCAACGGATTTTTATTAACCGACGGGATTCGCAATTACGCCACACGTCGCATGCAGTTTGCACTTGATAGAAACGATGGGCATATAATGCACGTAAAGATTAGCCTTGCCGATATTAATGGCCCACGCGGTGGCGTAGATAAAAGATGCCAGATTAATATGGCGTTGGCTGGACACAGCAACATTGTCATAGAAGACACTGAGGCAGATTTATATGTTGCCATAGATCGTGCGAGTGACCGTTGCGCGCGGACCCTGAGCAGAAGACTGGAAAAGTTCAGAGAGCATACCTATGAGTCTGCACCCATTCCACTAGCCACAGAAGAATAAGCGCATTTATTTTTTTACGACTTTGGCCTGAGCTAGCCATGGTTTATTTTAACTGTTCACTACCAATTGTTTATGGAGTTTGCAATGAAACGTATTTTATATTTTTTAGCCACCAACCTTGCCATCATGCTGGTGTTATCTGTCACCATGCGCATTCTTGGCGTAGAGCCTTATTTAAACGCTAACGGTCTAGACCTTAAAAACCTGCTAGCTTTTGCCGCCATTATGGGTTTTGGTGGTTCGTTTATTTCACTGGCAATGTCTAAGTGGTCAGCTAAACGCATGTCTGGCGCGGTAGTGATTGAAGAAGCTAAAACGCCAACAGAAGTTTGGTTACTTAAAACAGTACGCGCACAGGCCGATATGGTTGGCATTAAAATGCCTGAAGTTGCTGTATTTGATTCGCCCGAAGTAAATGCATTTGCAACGGGCATGACCAAAAACAGCTCCTTGGTAGCGGTATCAACTGGCCTGCTCAATAAAATGAGTAAAGATGAAGCAGAAGCAGTACTAGCACATGAAGTATCACATATTGCCAATGGTGACATGGTCACGCTCACCTTAATTCAAGGTGTAGTGAATACTTTTGTAATGTTTTTATCTCGCGTCATTGGTTACACAGTAGACAAGGTGATTTTTAAAACCGAGAAAGGCACGGGCCCAGCATTTTTTATCACCATGATTATCGCTGAAATGTTATTAGGCATCTTGGCGTCTATTATTGTGATGTGGTTCTCTCGTCAACGCGAGTTTCGTGCAGATGCAGGTGCCGCCAAGTTGTCTAGTGCTAAAAAAATGATTGCGGCATTGGAACGCTTGCAAGCAGAGCACGAGCCTTCTGTACTACCCAAACAAATGGTAGCTTCTGGTATTTCTAGTGGTGGCACTAGCTTCACCCGCCTATTTGCTAGTCATCCTGACTTAAGTGAGCGCATAGTTGCATTACGCAATGGCGCGTAAATTTACGATAACTAAAAAAATTAAACACTTGGCTCATAAGCTTTTTTTAACACTAATATTTCAGCCGTAATGCAAAAATGAACTTAAGTCGTCGAATCGTTCCATGGTTAGCATTAGCTGGCTTAATTACATTAGCTTCAATGGTCATTGCGCCATTTCTTACCCCTATTGCTTGGGCAAGTGTTCTAGCATATGCATTTTGGCCGGTGGCAGAGCGAATTCGTCGTTGGTGTAACGGTAGAGATACACTAGCCGCCAGCCTGACTACCGGATTGTTAGCATTGACGTTGTTTTTGCCTTTGATTTGGTTAATCTGGCTAGCACAGCAAGAAGTGGGTAATTGGTATCCTGTAGTTCAAGCCTTTTTAGCCAATCCACCTCCTGTACCAGAAACATTAAAAAATCTACCATGGCTGGGTGAGTGGCTAATTCAACGGCAAGCAGATTTAGTTGCCAATCCGCAAGGTACATCCTCTATCCTTAAAACATGGGTGGCTGCTCATACGGTTGACTTAAAGCTAATAGCAGGCAGTTTGGGTGCAAGCCTTATAAAATTGATCATTGTTATCGTTATTTTGTTTTTCTTCTTTCGCGATGGCGTTCGCATTGTTAGGGAATTACGTCATGTGTTAGAGCGATTTATCGGAACTAATATTCATCATTATTTACACGCTGCAGGCACTACTACACGTGCTGTAGTTTATGGCATTTTACTCACTGCTTTAGTGCAAGGCGTAGTGGCAGGTCTTGGCTATTGGGTAGCAGGACTAGCATCACCAGTCATGTTTGGCGTACTTACCATGATATTAGCACTCATTCCATTTGGCACGCCTTTAGCTTGGGGCAGTGCTGGACTTTGTTTGTTATTACAAGGTGAAACAACTGCTGCTATTGGCGTATGGATTTGGGGTGCAGTAGTTGTCAGTCAACTCGATAATTTTTTACGACCTTTGTTCATCAGTAGCATTAGTCCGATACCATTTTTGCTAGTGCTATTTGGTGTACTGGGTGGATTACTAGCATTTGGTTTAGTAGGATTGTTTATCGGGCCAATTGTGTTGACGGTTGTATGGGCTGTTTGGCGTGAATGGACAGCACATTTAGACGAAGAAATAATAAATTCAATCAGCACTGATTAATTAAATTAACTAACCTTATATAATAAATTAGAAAAGACTAAACATGGGTGAATTCCAATCAATTGGTCAATGGTGGATGTGGGCAAGCTTTGGCCTGTTTGTAATCGCCATGCTAGCGATAGATATATTGGCATTAGACCGCAAAGGTGCACACAAAGTCAGTACAAAAGAAGCATTAACTTGGTCACTAATCTGGTTCACGCTTGCCTTACTTTTTGGTGTTGCCTTATGGGCTTGGCTAAATCAAACATTAGGAAGAGCTATAGCAGACGCCAAAACCATGGAGTACTTAACTGGTTATTTGCTAGAAAAAACTTTAGCAATAGACAATATTTTCGTCTTCGTCATGCTGTTTTCATACTTTGCCGTGCCAATTCAATATCAAAAAAGGGTACTGGTATATGGTGTGTTAGGTGCCATTATTTTACGAGCACTCATGATATTAGTCGGTGCTTGGCTTATTGCTGAATTTCATTGGATATTGTATCTCTTTGGTGCTTTCTTATTAGTGACAGGAATTAAGATGTTCATCTTCGCTGACCAAGAACCAAATTTAGCTAATAATCGATTATTGATTTGGATACGCAGTCATATGCGTATTACCGATGATTATCATGGGGATAAATTCTGGATTGTTAAAAAAGGTGTACTCTGGTTCACCCCAATGTTTTTAGTTTTAATTCTTGTTGAAATTTCAGACGTCATTTTTGCCATGGATAGTATCCCGGCGATTTTCGCTATTACTAGCGACCCATTTATTGTATTTACTTCAAACATCTTCGCAATTATGGGTTTGCGGGCCTTATACTTTTTGCTAGCTGATATGGCCAGTCGCTTTCATTTACTTAAATATGGTTTAGCAATTATATTGATGTTTGTAGGCACAAAAATGTTGATTGTAGAGTGGTTGAAAATACCAATCGCAGTATCACTTAGTGTAGTTATTGCCGTGCTAGGCATCAGCATATTACTTAGCTTAAAAGCCACGCGTAGCATTAAATAAATTTGTAAGGGAGCAGCTAGTTCCCATGCTATAGCGCCCCTTATAAATATAATAAAAAAGGGCAGAATTTCTGCCCTTTTTTACTACACTCTTACTTTAGTTAAATTTCCAGCTGAGGGCGACCTGCTTCTGGCCAATCCAAATGGTAGAACTGACCACGCGGTTGATCAACACGCTCATAAGTGTGTGCACCAAAGTAATCGCGTTGACCTTGCAGCAAGTTTGCTGGCAATACGGCGCTACGGTAGCCATCGTAGTATGCCATCGCTGCAGCAAAACCTTGTGCTGGAATACCATTAGTAACTGCTAAAGCAATCACTTTACGCCAGCCCGCTTGGCCTTCATTCATCGCATTTGTGAAATATGGGTCTAGCATCAAATTTTTCAAACGTGAGTTCAATGCATAAGCATCAGTGATTTTTTGCAGGAAGCGTGCGCGAATGATACAACCGCCGCGCCAAATTTGTGCAATCTCACCAAAGTTAAGCTTCCAGTTATAAGCCACTTGTGCTTTATCAATCAATTGAAAGCCTTGCGCATATGCACAGATTTTTGAGCAATATAAAGCGTTTTTAATAGCGTCAATAATCGCTTTTTTATCACTCTCAACTTTAATGACCGGGCCTTTTAAGATTTTGCTCGCCTCTACACGCTCTTCTTTCAAACTTGAAAGCGCACGGGCATAAACAGCAGCAGCAATTGCATTTGCAGGAGAGCCAAGTTCAAGCGCATTCGCAGCCGTCCATTGGCCTGTCCCTTTTTGGCCTGCCGTATCTAAGATTTTATCTACGAGGAAGCCCGGACCCATAGGATCTTTTTGTTGCAGAATGTCTGCAGTAATTTCAATCAAGAAGCTAGATAATTCACCTTTATTCCACTCTTCAAATACTTTACCAATTTCATCTGCAGGCATGCCGAGAAGATTTCTCATCAACCAGTACGCTTCGCAAATTAATTGCATATCAATGTACTCAATCCCGTTGTGCACCATCTTCACATAATGACCCGCACCATCAGGACCAATGTACTCTGCACATGAGAAGCCACCTACCACTGGCTTACCTGGTTTACCGCCTTCCATAGGTTCACCAGTAACAGCGTCGACTTTAGCGGCAATATCACGCCAAATTGGCTCTAAGCTAGACCACGCTTTGCGTGTGCCTGATGGCATGAGTGATGGGCCAAAACGTGCGCCAGTTTCCCCGCCTGATACGCCAGAACCAATAAAATCAATCCCTTTAACCGCCAACTCTTTTTCACGGCGGATAGTGTCCGTCCATAACGAGTTACCACCATCAATAATAATGTCGCCTTGCTCTAAGAATGGCAATAAAGCATTAATCGTAACATCTGTCGCACTACCTGCTTTTACCAATAAAATGATTTTACGTGGGCGTTTAATACTGAGTACAAATGAAGCTAAATCAGCGTGACCTACTACGCGCTCAAATGAAGGTTCATTTTTTTTACATTCTTCAATGAAATTCACCATTTTCTTAGAGTCGCGGTTATAAACCGCAATGGTGTAGCCGTGGTCGGCAATATTGAGGGCTAAATTTTGGCCCATAACAGCTAGGCCAACTAGGCCAATATCAGCATTTTTTGTAGACATTTATCTTCTCTTTTGGAGTTGTTTAATGGAAAGGGGAATTTTGTATGCAAGATTATAAAACTTAATAAGGAATTAAGCTGTGAAAAGTTACGCAAATCATCATTTATTTTAGTAAAAAAACATTACCCCAATATACCAACAGATAAAATGCTTAAAAATTATCGCTTCTACCCGTTGAGTAACCTTGCGGAATATCATTTTGCCACTCATCACAACTTGCACATCGATGATCATGCATTGTTGGACTCAATACCAAGCGCTCACTACCGCAAAATTTGCATTTTTCAGCATGCAATTTTGGTGTTTTATGATGCGTTTCATGGTGACCCGTAGCAACTTTTGCACCACCTAATCCATACTTATTATCCATGGCTAACTCCATAGTTAATACATTATTGAAGTTACAAAATTACGCCATTTTTGTGGCCTATGCAAGGGCTAAATTTGACCAAAAAAACACGTCAAATATTTATTTTTTAAGTTGAGCCTTACAAGCTACATAAGCAATTTTTTCTCCGTCATTTAACGTGGTCGCATCTCCATTGATAACCAGAGAAATTGCACCACTGGTAAAACGGTTGTTATCACTGGTTTGAGTCAGGTTAACTTCGTGATCAGGGTAAATCAGCCAAGCATCTTTGCCATTATTGAGCATGCGCACATAAAATTGCTTATTACCATCACACACATAAGCGGTGGCATTCTGTGGCACGCGTAATTGTTCATGCGCGCCTGAACTAAACGGGTTGGAAATACCAATTGAGCTGCATGAGGACAATGTGAGTAATAAACCTGTCATTACTAGAAATTGATTAAGTTTGTTTGCCATATTTGAACCTAACTTATTGAAATATAAAAAATACTACCCTATTAAACCACTAGATATAACATTGCCGGCTAAATTATAACTCCCTATGGCCTGCGCGATTTAATCTGTCTAATACCGCAGCCCATGCTGGCGTATTGTGTGGCAACTCAACTAATAGCTGATCTACTTTCAGCGCGTCTAGCTGATGAAGTGCGCTGTATAGTTTCTCAGCAACTTCTGCTGGCTTGTTAGATAATTGCACTACCGTGCAGTTTGGTTTTTGTCCCTCACCAATTAACAATGCAGCACATTTCAAACCTGATTTCGTTAAGGCTGCACATTGTTGAATAAGCATGTCTTTATCCTTAAACAAAAAAAGCGGCGTTCGCGGTGAGTAATGCAAAGCATGCTGTCCAGGCGCTTTAGGCTTAGCTTTTTCAGCTGGAATTTTGTCTAGATTAGCTATATTTTCCTGTTGAGACTGACCTACAATACGCACAATATCGTCTTCACTAATCATGCCTGGGCGCAATAATTGCCATTGACCACCTGCCGCTACACTGACGATGGTAGATTCAATCCCTACTTGGCATGGGCCTCCATCTAGTACAGGAATATTTTCGCCTAACCCCGCTTCTACATGTTCTGCGGTAGTTGGGCTAAGTTGTGTAAATAAGTTGGCTGAAGGGGCCGCGACACTCAAGCCACTTAACTTTAGTAAAGCAAGTGTAATGGGGTGATTGGGTACACGTAAAGCAATGGTAGGTTCGCCACCACGCACCACACGTGAAACATGATTTTTTGCAGGTAAAATTAAGGTTAGCGCACCAGGCCAAAAAGCTTTCGCAAGCTTCACCGCCACTTCTGGAAACGATGCAGCCCAATCAGCAACCTGGCTAATATCGCTAATATGTACTATTAATGGATGATCTGCTGGGCGCTGTTTGGTAGCAAATATTTTTTGCAATGCACTATCATTAGAGGCATCTGCAGCAAGTCCGTATACCGTTTCGGTAGGAATCGCTACAACCTCACCTTGGCGAAGTCTGGCTGTTGCATCTTCTAAGCTAATACGCATATAAAATTAATGGCTGTTTCAAAAAATGCTATTTTACTACTTATGCTACTTTTCAATAACAATTCAGCATTGATAAGCTAAAATAGCGCATCGTCACTATTCAAAGAAATTATCATGAGCCAAGCCACTGTTAATCAAATCACCGTAGAGCGTAATCCTGCGCAAGCACGTTTAGACGCGCTCAATGTCAGAAAATGGCCTACTTGGCAAAAGGAAGTTTCGGTATTTCCTTGGACATTTCCAGAGCAAGAAATTGCCTATATCTTAGCTGGTGAATGTGTCATTACACCCACTGGCGGCACCCCTGTTAGTTTTGGCAAGGGCGATTTAGTCACATTCCCTGCCGGCATGACTGCTAGCTGGGAAGTGAAACAGGCGCTGCATAAACATTACAAACTAGATGGCAACTTAATTAGCCAAAGCTTTAGACGCATTAAGGCTGCATTGAAGCTGTGATTGCACTCGAATGCATAGACTCTTATTAGTTTTAATTTTATTTAGCATTTCGGCTGAGGTAGCGGCTGAATGGACCATGATTCAAACAAATGATGATGGCAATATGTACATCGATTTTGACAGCATCAAAAAGTCTGGCGACTCAATTAGCGTATTAAGCTTGAGTGACTATTATCTTGCACAACAAAAACAAGGCCTGTCATCACAATGGGAAGAGTTAGTGGATTGCAAAAGAAAAAAGTTTAAAGCCCTCTCCATCAATTACTACGCAGAAAACATGGGCAAAGGTGAAATCCTAGCTACCACTCACTTCAATGAATCAGAAACTGACTGGTCAGATGTGGTGAAATATAGCATTGGCGAGTTAAAAATCAACATTATTTGTAGTAAATAATGTTGATCAAACAAACTCATCACTAAAAATAGAGTTTAACCAAACGCTCCATCGGCCCTTGGTTTTATCAAAATGGGGGCATAAACAACGATGAAAATCGTAAAACTCAATATCCATAAAATGGCGGCCGCCAGCACCCAACTCATATAAAATTGCGCTGTCAATATAGGCACCAATGCACGCAATACAAGACTTGCGACAATTCCTGAAAAGGCAATACCAACCCAGCGAGAAGGCTTTCTAACGTCACGCCCTGTATGCCCTAGCGCTACACGCGACATCATACTAAGCGTCATTAAGCCGATGCCGCCAATAGTGAAAATATGTAGCGTTAGAATTGATATGCTTGGGTATTGTGCTTGTATCCCATAAAAAAGAAACCCAAAATTAATCAAACAAGCTGATCCATATAAACTCCACAACAAAGGGGCGCGCCAGATTCCCACCGTATGCCAATTAAATAATCGATAGCCATTCAAAGCAAATAAGGCCCAAGAAAAAATTGATGTTAGATATGGTATTTGTACAAATATGACGTTCAAGAATAATGCAATAAATACTACTAATATGGAGATATCTAGCCATTTATATTGTTTTAACTGCACTTTATAGTCGACCCCACGCTCAATAAAGAACGGAATCACGCGCCGCCCTATCATTAAAATTAAGCTGATGAATAACAATATTGCACCGTTAATTGCGTAGTTCATACCACTAGTTAATACACCAAAACAGCCAAGATAAAATACTAGGTTGCCGAGCCATAACAACGTCACTTTACTCACCACTGCAAGCTGCATCCATTGTTTAGCCTTAATAATGGGGTTAGCAATAGCAATGATTAGCATTAGTCCAAAAAGTAAATCGGCGCTTGCCGCCCAAGTAATGAATGTTGTTCCAAATAAAAATAGCATTCTTGCCATACACCAAAGCGTAAACAACAACATTAATGGCCTACCATGCAGTGTTGGTATGCCGGTCCAATTCTTAACCGCAGTCAGGAGAAATCCTGCAATTACTGCCATACCATAGCCATACAGCATCTCATGTGCATGCCATTGGCTAATAGAGATATTCTCAATACTGACGAACCCTAAAGAAAAATATACCTGCATCCATGAGGCGATTGAAATAAGCGCAAATAAACTAGCACCTAAAAAGAAGGGGCGAAAACCAAGATTAAATAGTGAAAATTTACTTGCATTCTTATGTTGAGATTGATTCATCTTAATTTGCATACATTTACCATTATCATCCCTGCCATATAACAGAGTGCCTAAAATTTTTGAATTTTCCTAAACCACCTCGATAATGATAACTTCATTAATTGATTAGTATCTTGATACAGCGCAAGATTAAACAAATGTTTAATAATATTAACGAACTTAATAAAGCGACTGACTTCCTTGCCAGTTTAGATGCCGATTGGGCTAACCTTGTAAAAACAGTTGGTCCATGCACTTTTGAAGTGAAACTTGAGCGAGAGCCTTACGAAGCACTCATTCGTGCTGTGGCGTATCAACAACTGCATGCCAAGGCAGGAGATGCGATTTTAAAAAAATTCATTGCGCTATTTAGCGAATCTGCCGTTGATGATGCCGCCACGATTAAATTCCCCTCACCACAGCAAGTAATTGCTGCAGAATTTGATGATTTACGTGCTTGTGGCTTTTCTGGCAGAAAAATTGAAACGCTCAAGGGTATTGCTCAAGGTACTTTAAGCGGGCAGGTACCCACCCTTAGCCACGCTCAAAGTATGTCAGATGAAGATTTAATTAATAGCTTAATCACGCTTAAAGGCATCGGTCAATGGACGGTTGAAATGTTACTAATGTTCACTTTAGCGCGGATGGACATACTCCCCGCTGATGATTTTGCTATAGTAGAGGGCTACAAACGTCTTAAAGAATTAGTAGCGGCGCCTAAACGCAAAGAAATCGCTGAAATTGCTAAGGCATGGAGCCCTTATAGGACTATTGCTAGCTGGTATTTGTGGCGCGTACCAAAGCATTAAAGATAAAATAGAGGTGTTAGTGCGCCTAATCTATATCGGCAGAGTCACACTAGGTCAATGACGACTCATCGGTGAGAATTTTTGACGAAACCCACTTACTGCCTTATTCACTGCACTAACCTATTAATTTTACACGCACGTTTATTTACACGCTCATTTATTACATAAGTTGCCCATGGAAATCTTTAGCCGCCACCATCATGCGTTTCTCAAACTACTAAGCTTCCGTGTTTTCATGGTATTGGCATACCAAATTATGGCAGTCGCAGTGGGTTGGCATATTTATGAAATTACGCACGACACCTTAGCACTCGGCTTAATTGGTTTAGCTGAGGCCATTCCTTATTTTGCTTGCGCACTTTTTGCAGGACATGCAGTTGATCATTTTTATTCACGTCGCTTTTTCGGTGCGCTCTCAGCTATCACTCTAGCCATCAACGCGCTCACACTTACAGCACTTTCTATGGGCTTAATTGGTAGCGCCGAGAATGCAAGTCTATGGATATACGGCTCCATCATGCTAACGGGTGTTGAGCGCGCTTTTATTGCCCCTAGTTACAGCACTTTATTTGCGGTTATTTTGCCACGAGAAGAATACGCCCGCGCCTCAGGGATAAGTAGCTCAGTTTTTCAAGCAGGTTTAATTATAGGCCCTGCTATAGGGGGGTTGTTGGTTGGTTTTGCCAGCAAAACTGCGGCTTACGCCATCGCTACGCTGTTTTGCTTATGTGCGGCAATCGCAATGTGGTCACTCAAAATAAAAGAACCACCGCCTGCACTAGACAGCCCACCTGTTTTCACCAGCATAGCAGAAGGTTTGCGCTTTGTTTACAGCAATCAAATTGTGTTAAGCGCATTATCGTTAGACATGTTTGCTGTACTTTTTGGTGGTGCTACCGCCATGTTGCCAGCGTTTATACATGATATATACCGATTAGGGCCAGAAGGCTTGGGAATCTTACGCGCCGCGCCCGCTGTTGGTGCGATTATCACCGGCCTCTGGTTGACGCGCCATCCCATCAATTTACATGCAGGGCGATGGCTTTTAGGTGTGGTAGCCGGCTTTGGCATTAGCATTATTGGCTTCGGTATCAGCACTTATTTTTGGGTGGCTGCTGCTGCCTTGTTGTTTTCAGGTATTTTTGATGGTATCTCAATGGTGATGCGCACCACTATTTTGCAATTAGCTACCCCCGATGCCATGCGCGGTAGAGTATCGGCCATCAATGGAATTTTCATTGGTTCATCTAATGAGCTAGGTGCGTTTGAATCAGGATTAGCAGCGCGCTTGTTAGGGCTTGTACCCTCAGTAATATTTGGCGGGGTAATGACCCTTACTGTGGTTGGCATTACCGCCAAATTAGCACCTAAATTAAGAAATCTAGAATTAAATCATCTAGATTAAATAATCATCGTTAAATTCAACATTAAGCCAATAACACCTCTTTTTTCTGCCAATTGATGTACTAGCACATTTGTTATGCTGGAATCACTTGTACAAAGCGATAAAGCTTTCTCTCAAGGATTTCATTGCAATAGTTGCTGAGTGCTAATTTGAAAAAGGAGCGCAAAATGATTATTTATCAAGTTGTAGATGAAGAAAATAACTTCGTTAGTGAATACTTACATCGAGACATTGCCTATCACAACGCAGAAGAGATGACGGTGTGGTTTTCAGATCACTACTATCATGTTGAAGAGCTAGCACTTCAAGAAACTGGCGAAGTTTATTACTAGCGATGGCGCTTACAAAGCGCCCCTGACTAACTGTCTGCTAACAGCTTAATAAACGCTAATGTTCTAGCTTACTTTTTTGCTGGTGTACTGGGTCTTGTTGGAATAATAGAACCCGAAACCACCACTACTTTTTTATCTTTCTTGGGCTTTTTTGTTTCCTTGTTACTACGCTCTTGTCCTTTAGCCATGATGGTTCTCCTAAAATTATCAACCTAAATATAATCCCCCACGTATGCTAACGAGGTGATTAGCTTCTTTACTCTAGGTGCATCATAGTCCGATACAGAAATATAGGTGGTTTATTTTAAGGCTTATGCCAAGACTATAGATTGTTGATGCGGTGAGTGTTCAAAATTGTTATTATTTGCTTTGATTAATTTAGGTTCATACTCATGAGTGGCTATAGTGAAATTGCAGCAAACGACTTATTTAACATGATGGAAAATCAACCATTATTGTTAGTGGATGTGCGTAATGACGATGAGGTTGCCCGCGGCATTATCTCAAATGCAATACACATTCCTCTAGCAATGTTACCTGCGCAATTTGAATTGTTCTCTAATAAAGAAACGCTCGTATTTTATTGTCATAGCGGCATCCGCTCGGCTCATGCTGCGGCCTTTGCAGCGAGCAAGGGTTGTAAAAATGTACTCAATTTATCTGGTGGTATTTTAGCTTGGGGAAAAGCCGGCCTACCATTTGTAGCAAAAGGTGAAAGGAATAAGAAATAATGGAATTTGATAAAGAAATAGATGCAAC
>CANNEG010000023.1:0-19162 GCA_947503455.1 Betaproteobacteria bacterium | reverse complement strand
TTGGTTTCGAAGTTACAATGTACGTAATGAATAAATAAGTTTGAACATTTAAGTTCAAGTTTTAAAAAAGGACGCGAAAGCGTCCTTTTTTATTAATCTCCCACGTCTGACTATATAAAATTTCAGATGGTGTATGAGTGCCTTTGGCCCGACACTGACACTAAAGCAGGCGTTGAATTTAGTGGCTACCGACCCAAAGCTGAAGTTCATCAATCAAGCTCGACCGTCAGCAACGTGTTACAGAGCAACCGCATAGCTTTGCAACGTCAATGAGTACTTCCAGCACATTTGAGTCATTCGCTAATATTGTTTTTTAAGTAAATCTTTCAACCATCGCCAAAAAAGGGTATCGGGAACTTCTACTCCATCGACCATGTAAGTAAGTATTTTTGTATTGTTGAGCAAGGTTGGCAGTGCATGTTTTGCTGCAGGTCGGCCACAAAACAGAATGCGGTCACCTTGCATGAGTTCAGTCGAGGTGGCGGGTACTAGCGTGGCTTCATTCTCGCGTGAAAACATCAATGGCACGATGTCTAAGTGTTGTTCACGGTTGGCAGGGTCTTTTGTGAGTTGTTCAAGTGTAATGATGGTGCCTTGCTTTAATAGTTCGCTAACGGCTGGTGCGTGTTTATCATCTATCTGCACCGCCCAAGTTTCAGGCACGGCTTCACCCACAACACTGACCAGTTTACCGATTAGTTCATTCGCCCAAGCGTTACTTTGATTGCGAACTAGGGTTAAAAATTGCGCCAGCAAGGGTGAAATAATATGCGCCAGACATTCATGGGCAATAATGTCAGTGGGTTGCATGGTGATGTCGGCGGCTAACTTTTTAAACAAGGGATCGTTATGACGTTTGTTTCTGCGGATGACCACAAATAATTTTGGGTTAAGCTCAAAAGCCGTCATCACAATCGATAGATTGTTAATGTCATTGTCAGTGCCTGCAACAATGCCCACAGCATCGTGGATGCCGGCTTCAAGCAAAGTTCTCGATTCGGTGCCACTGCCTAATATGTATTGGTCGCAACTGGTCAATGTAGGGTTGGCTTCAATGACAGTGGTTGTGATTTTTTCGCGCTCCAGATTTTTTATCACCGCCTTACCAAAACGGCCGTAGCCACATACAATCCAATTTCCAAGTGGCGGATATTCAGGCGGTGGCAGTGTGTCGCCAGGAATATCTGTCAACCATTCATGCAAGATAAAAATTCCAATGGCATGCACTCTGATGGCTAATTGATCGCCGAATAGCGCGTAAGGGTTAATAATGTGATCAGTGCCAAACGAGGCCATGTTGGCGGCAATATCATCACGCTCAGCGCGCGCAAATACTGGTAAATTCGGATTGATGAGTTTGACGGCTACCGCCACAGCAAGGTTGACTTCGTCATTATCTGTGAGCGTAACAACCCCGCTGCATAACGGATGATACACACCGGCTTTGCTGAGAATGTCTGGCAGTTTGGCATCTGCGCATAAACTAGGTATTACGCTTTTTGTGTCGGTAAGTTCTAACTCATTCAGGCGTTCCTGCTGAGATTCAATCACCACCACACGCATGCCTTTGTCATCTAAGGCTTTTACTAACAAACTTCCTGATTCGCCGTAACTGCACACAATATGAAAAGGCTCATTTAATTGCCTAATCTGTCTTGCAAAGCGTTCTATGTTGATGGTTTGGCGTAGATTAGTGTCTTGCAATAAGTTGATGATTTTACCTATGGCATAAAACCATGGAATGACGGTTAGATAAATAGAAAATGTCATCCAAAGCCGCTGTGACTGCGAATAAGGGTAGGGAATTTCACCAAAGCCGATGGTGGTGGCGGTGTAGCTGATGACGTAAAAGGCTTGGAATATGCTCATATGCCAAGGCTGTCCCTTGTCATCTAAGCCAGGCATCAGCGTTAAGCCTAAAATCGCAATTGCAAAGCTGACAATAATGACAATTAAAGGCCGCCGTAAGCGACGTAAAATTAGAAATAAAATACTATTCATGTCCGCGTAATCGGCCGATGTGAAAAAGTCTGCAGAAGCTTGCTTAGCGGCGTTGGCTGATAGTTTCTGAAATAAGCAGAATCACCGAGACAAAGTTGGCCATAAGTGCGCCGCCAGAAAGTGAAACGATATAAGTAATTAAGCTGGCTTCATCCATTTTTCCAGCCATGGCTGCCCATAAAATAGCGGCGGTGATAAGCTGTAAATCGGCGGCTAAACTTGTTGATAATAAAATAGCTCCCACATGTGTGCGGTCGCCGAACTTAAGAACCGTTGCAATCAGGCTGACGATGATGGCAGCATATAATTCATAAACATGATGATGCGATGGGTTGTCAATATCGCCGAGAAAAAAACCAAAGTTCAATGTCATCGCCAAGACGATAAAAAAACCAAAAATAACTTTTTCTAAATTCATGGGTAAATTCGCAATCCACAGAGTGATGAATGAGTAACGATAATAATTGCTTAAGAACGCGTATTATACAAGCACTAATTTTATGCCTATTGATTCGGCACTATTTATTCATGAATCAAGCAGCATACTTTACGCGTGAATCTTGAAAGTACTTTCTAACACGTTCAGGTGATTTCTCTAACAACTGTATATGCTCTGTTGCTGTGGCCATCAGCTTCTCCCTAGTGCGGACTGGCACTTTTTTAGAAATCGCATGCTTCAAATCTGCATTCAGTCGCTCTTCTGGATTTAGCTTCTACTTGAATGGTGCATCAGTCCAATGATAGGGCTAGTCTTTTTGGCTTTATGCCTATTAGCTGCTGCAATTCTTGCTGTTAATTTCGTAGACAATACTTTTCTGAGGCTACTGAGTGAAAGCTTACTTACTGGAGGTTGGGTTGCTATGTGGCGACCAATGCAGATTTTTCTTTATGGATGGTGGCCTATTGTTCGAAATAGTAGAATTTATCGCAACCTGAGTAGGTCAATCCTGCACGTAGTGCAAGTGAGAGCCTCGCAATAATTTTACTTGGATGACTGCAGTGAGTCGGAAGTGAAGATTTTGTATGACTGCAATGGTGCAATTAGCCAATAGCGGTCATAGATAATCACACACATACATACATAAGCGTTAAGCATCTTAATTGGTGGTTGTTTGCAACTACACTGGTTACATATAACCAATGTGTAATAAAGTGTAAATTAATCAGTAACCTATGACTTTTTTGCTAAAATTGCAGTTACGAACTTTATAAGTTTAAGTAGGTAATCTTAGGCGTGTAATTTTCGATATTAATAATGAGATTGGAGTTTAGTATGTTTCGTTTATCTATAGGTGCTACCTTAATAGCACTAGCATTTTTTGCAAATACAGCCATGGCTGGTCATGACAACCTTAAGCCAAAGTCACACGATAGCTTAGGTAAAGCAGTAAAAGCAGCACTAGCTTCACACGATGGTTCAATCGTTAAAGTTGAATTCAAAGCTGAAGGTAAAAATGGCGTGTATGAATTTGATATTGAATCAGCAGATGGCACATCATGGGATATTGAAGTAGATGCTAAGACAGCTAAAGTAACTGAAGTTGAGCAAGAAGTTAAAGCTGACGATGCTAAATTTAAAGCGGCCGCTAAGGTAACTGAAGCTGCAGCTAAAGCAACGGCACTGACTGCTCATCCTGGCACAGTGGCTGAGACTGAATATGAAATTGAAGCAGATGGTAAAGCTTCTTACGAGTTTGACATTACATCTGCTGATGGCAAAGAGTATAAAGTTGAAGTCGATGCGACAACAGGTAAAATTGTTGAAGACAATGAAGAGCTTTACCAAATTGGTAAAGAGTAATTTTTAGCAATAAATAGTTAAATTTTACTAAGCAGTAAAATAGAAAAAGCGCCTTAGGCGCTTTTTCTTTGCTTAAATTAAGCCTTAACTATCAATGATAAAATGGCTTTAGAATCACTGAGCTTATGGAAGTATGCCCACTAGCAAATCTAGAATCACCTCCGCACAGAAGTACTTATTGAATTGCAGCATCTAAACTCCCCATGCTTTTAGGATAAGTGACGATCCCCCAAGGTAATTGCTTATTTTCAATTTGCTTTGTTACTTCTAGCTTTTCAGTATTAACCACAAAAATTGCATCTGATTTACCACAGGCCAATAAAATTTCTTTGTCATCTGGTGTAAAGCTAAAGTGCCAACAACGGTTTCCTGTTGGAATATCTTTGATTTTTTCATAAGTTTTAGCATCATAGACTTCTAATGTTTTTGCTTTATTAGCAGCTACAAAAATATGCTCCCCTTTGCGGTCATAAGCAATGCCGTAAGGCGCTGTGCCAGTATCAACAGCGCGCAACACTTTAAATTTTTGATTCATGACAATGAATTTATTCCCGTACTCCAGCGTGGCTAAGTAAGTTTTACCATCAGGGGACACTTTAATGCCGCGTGGCCGGTCTCCGTATTGATGAGTTTTGATAGTTTTTAATAACTTGCCAGTTTTTAAGTTGTGCACGGTGACAGTATTGTCAGCTTCATTCGTGATGACTAACTGCTTGCCATCTTTACTAAATTCAATCCCTTCAGTTTCTGGGCCACCAGTAATTTCACGAACTTTTTTACCTAACTTCAAATCGATTACGCCAATACGTGCGGGCTCTTTGTCATCATCTTCATCTTCTTTAGCTGCGGCAACGGCTTCCGCAGAACCTGGCACTGGCGGTGGACCACCTTTGGAGCTGGGTTCATAAGACACAAAAGCATAATTACCTTTAATTCTTACAAACTCAGGATTTTGACCGACTTTAATTTGATTCAATACTTCGTTTGTTGCAGTATCAATAATTGAAACGCTACCGTTTTCACGAGTAGCAACAACTATTAATTTGCCATCATCAGTAATCGCTATTCCTCTTGGCTCGTCGCCTTTTGTATCGATATTTGACAGCGTGGTTAATGTGTTTAAATCAATGATAGATACACCACCTTTTTGATTAGAAACATAGGCTTTTCCACGATCTTCAGCATTAGCATTAACGCCTATAGCCATGCTTGCTATTGCAACCATTAGTAAACTAGTTAATTTCATTGGGACATGTCCTTAAAAAATTGATGTAGCTTGTTATCTCATTCTTGAGCTGAGTGCTTGAAATCAGATTACTGAGACCATCAATGTAAGTGTTATCGTTCGACTGATTATATGAGTTGAAACAAAAGGTGCCCGAAGGCACCTTTTGAGTTTAGAGCATGCAAATCAATATACTTTGTTAAGGAATCTATCCAGTTTACTGTACATACAACCCTTAAATGATGTAACAGCAATAGTGCTCCTTGCTGTTATATATGCGATAAGTGTGCCATGTAGAGTTTCTTCCTAAATAAATTTATAACCAATTGAATATAAAAATAGTTATATTTTTTGGCATGCGGGGTTTAATTTATTTATTTATTTCAGGTAATTGGTTGTAATTAACCACAAAGGTTGTTTGTAACCACCAACTTCGATATTTAAAAGCCAGATAAACTGTTTCATCTGTATTGAACGACTGCTTTGGGTCGGAAGTGGCTTAATTCAGTGTCTTCTATCAGGTGGTTTATTGTGCGCAATAATGTTCATATAAAACCCCCATCACTGATTGGGCTATAGGGCTAACCGAAGAGTAATAAATGAGCTTGCCTTCCCGTCTTGTTTTAACAAGCCCCTCTGATCTCAATACCGTTAATTGCTGTGAGAGTGTTGGCTGATGTATTTTTAAACTCTCTTCTAATTCACTGACGCATTTTTCACCTTGGCTGATCTCACATAAAAGTATCATTCTGTCTCGGTTCGACAATACGGACATCAATTTACAAGCCTTCTCAGCTGATGATGTCATTTTCTTTAAGTCAATCTTTTGAGTCATTAATAAGCTCCTTAAAATAAAGCTTGATATATTATATAATTTTATATAATATAAATAAACAAAATATAAAAGGATTATATATGACAAAGCAATATAAGGAAATAACTCAAGGCATCAGTCAATCTTTGGCAAAATTAAGAACCCAAGCTCCAGATGTAATGAAAGCTTTTGGTATGCTTTCTCAAGCAGCAACCCAAGATGGTGCGCTTGATAAAAAAACTAAAGAATTCATTGCATTGGCTTTAGGCATTGCTTCTCATTGTGATGGCTGTATTGGCTTTCATACACAAGCCTTGGTCAAGTTAGGCGCTACACAAGAAGAAGTTGTGGAAACATTGGGCATGGCAGTCTATATGGGTGGCGGTCCTTCTTTAATGTATGCTGCCGAAACACTCACAGCCTTTGAACAAGCGAAAACTGCTTAACTTAAATATGGTCCTTGAATCTTTAATTGGCGGAACACTTATTGGTGTAGCTACTTCATTACTCTTACTTTTTAACGGCAAGGTATTAGGGGTGAGTGGCATCATTAGTGAACTTACTACTAAACCTATTTATAAAAACTATTGGCGATTGCTTTTTGTCTTAGGCCTTTTAGTCGCTCCATTTATCTATAGCTTTTATAAGCCTATGCCGTTATCTACAATGACGACTAATAATGTAATGGTTATTGTTGGTGGCTTATTAGTAGGATTAGGAAGTCGTTTAGGTTCAGGCTGCACAAGTGGGCATGGTGTATGTGGCATCGCAAGACTCTCTATACGATCAATGATAGCTACCATCACCTTCATTTCTTTCGGGGTGCTTACTGTCTTTTTAATGCAGCACTTATTTGTATGAGTAGTTTCATTTCCTTATTAGCCGGCATTATATTTGGACTAGGTCTAATCGTGTCTCAAATGACCGACCCCTCTAAGATTATTGGCTTCTTAACGGTGGGTGAACATTGGGATCCATCATTAGTGTTTGTCATGATTTCAGCAATAGCAGTCAGTTACTTTGCTTTTAACTATGTCAAAAGAATGAAAGCATCATTTCTTGATTTAGACCTGGAAATATCCAAAAGAACAGATATTGATAAGTCATTAATCATTGGTTCTGCTTTATTTGGAATTGGTTGGGGGATGGTAGGTTATTGCCCTGCTCCTGCGGTTACATCTTTATTTTTTGGGGATAAACAAACATTCTTATTTGTAGGTTCAATGCTTGCTGGAATTTACTTATTTAAATTAATTAAGAAGTAACCGTCAAAGCTTCTGACCTTCTTTTGCTTAGTGACGACCGTCCGCTTTGGGTCGGTAACCAGTAAATCTAATGTCTGCTTTAGGGCAGTTCCACTTCACAGATCCACGATCAGCCCGAAATGACCTATCTACACATCTACAACACTACATGTGTTCATCGTGAATTACACCGCCAGTTAAGTCGACAATTTCCGGGGTTACCTGACTAAAGTTAAGTACTTTTCCCCCAAATTCAGCAGCAAATTTATTTGCATTTTCTTGGCTGGCAAATGCCGCTAAAGTCGGTCCCATTGATCCTGTTTTTTTGCTGCCAAATACATAAAATGCTGTTTTTGCATCTATCCAACTACCTTGAGGTTTTTCCCAATTAGCTTTTCCCATGTCTTGTGTATACATGCCAGTGATGTTCTTTTTTTGTTCTGGTTGGAGGTAAATAGAAAACATTTCCATAGTGTCACAGAAAAAATCTGGCTCCCCAGTGGCGTAATGAATCTGCGCCTTTGGTCCGGGGAAATCTGCCAATGTCATTCCGTCTAGAGAGCATGAGGTGCCAGTAGTTATTTCCTGAGCTGCAACTGGGGCTGAGGTCTGCTTACAACCTATAAGCAATAGTAAAAAAATGAGAGGCAGAGTAATGCGAGTGATTAAAGTTTTATTCATTTAAATCTCCATAAAGCTATAGTTAATGGCATAACAATCCATGTGGTCATCATTGAGCCTAGCAACCAAGGATTGGATAGACTGGCAGGGAATACGGTGGCTAAACCATAAAACACTTTCAAATCTTCCGTGCTAAAAATATTAAGAATTCGGAAAATATCAGCAGGGTTTAGAAGTAATAATAACGGGAACAGTGCTTCTCCAAAACTTCCCCCTGAAAGTACTAGGATGCCAAGTAAGATTAGATCGTAAACAAGTACAAAGAAGAACCATACCGCAATAGCCGCGCCACTTGCGCGAGCACGATCTTTAGATATCACCGACACCATGACCGCTAAGCTTAGAAATACCATGCCCAGCAGTATGGCGCTGAACATGAACCCAATATAGTGATATAGGGCATCAAGGTTTATTTGATAAGCCAATAACAATCCCACTAAACCAAATCCAACCAATGTAGCACTAGCAAGGGCTGCAGATAGCCCCAAGAATTTTCCTAAAATCAACTCTAGGCGCGTGATGGGCATTGACAATAATAAATCAAGTGAGCCACGTTCACGTTCACCTACGATGGCGTCATAGCCAAGAATTAAAGCAATCAAGGGTATAAGATAGATGACTAAACTGACCAAGCTAGCAATGGTAACCTCGATATTCCGTAGTCCGACTTCACCTTGTTGCGCAGAACCAAAATAGGCAATCGCTAATGCAAAGGCAGTGAATATAATGGCTACGGCTATCACCCAGCGATTGCGGATACGATCACGGAATTCTTTAGAGGCAATTACTTTAATCTGCGATATTTCAATATTAAACATATATAAGTCCCTATCCAGCATAACCTAGAAAAACATCTTCTAACGAAGGCTCTCTGACAACAACATCTTCTATCAATGCGCCTAGCGTAGATAGCTTATGCAACACTTCCATTTTATGCGTACGATGACAGCTCAACTCAACGGCAGTCTCACTAACCGCAATGCTTTCGAGAGCAATTTCTTGCAAGAGTGATTGTAAAATGGATTGAGGGCAATGATGACGCACTTTGATGATGAGTGGCAGGTTCACTGATTCTCGCAATTCTTGCACCGTGCCTAGCGCATGTAACTTACCCGATTTTAGTACCGCGAGTCTTTGCACACGCTCTTGTATTTCAGACAATATATGCGAAGTAATGACGGCCGTTACACCTTGCGTATTAAGCTCGTTTAGAATTAAATAAAACTCGCGTATCGCTTCTGGATCAAGCCCTGTAGTAGGCTCATCTAGAAATAAAATACGTGGATTACCCAACAATGCTTGGGCGAAACCTAATCGCTGACGCATACCCTTAGAATAACCGTCTACACGACGATTGGCTGCATGTGTCAACCCGACTTTTTCTAACAATGACAGGCATTTATTTTGATCACAACTCTTGAGTGAGGCAAAAAATTTAAGTGTTTCTAGCCCGGTTAAATTATCATAAAACACTACATTTTCCGGCAGATAGCCAATCGAGCGGCGCAGTTCACGGAATGCGCTACCATGAACAGGGGCGCCATTAATGCTAATCTCTCCAGCAGTTAGCGGGATGAGCCCCAGCATCATTTTAAAAAGCGTGCTCTTGCCAGCACCATTATGGCCAATTAAGCCTAGGGTTTCACCCTTAACTACGGTAAATGTCACCCCATCCACAGCAAGCACATCCCCGTAATGCTTGATGACATTCTTGACTTCAATGACGTTGTTTTTCAAGCCAGCTACTCCAATTTTTGTTGAACGGTGACATGCGGGGGTGTTGGTCGATAATACTCGTTGCGCGTAGTAACGGAAATTGTCTTGATACTAGTCGCAATGTCTGCACTGCCGGACTGTTGAGTAGCAGTTTGGCTGCAGGATATTTCCATGTCAGATGGTCTACTAGGTCGTTAGCCTCATACGGCACATCCCCTATGCCATCACCATTGCGGTCCCAGCCGATATAGTTACTCCAGTAGTTACCCGTTTTTACCCCCCAGTATTCATCTTTACTTGCCACGTATTTAATCTGCTCTCGATTGTTAATGAGATCATTACCTTCGACCTCGTTATGAATAGAACCCGCCCAAAGGTGTACGCCGAAACGATTGGCAATAATGAGATTGTTACGCAGAACATTAAACTCTGCGTCGTAGATAAAAAAACCTCGGCCATTGCCAGCGACGATATTATTCTCGATCACGGAATCTGTAATTGTGCGTAGCATAATGCCATGGTCTGAGTTGCCCCATGCGCGATTATTGCGCACAGTCTGATTGCGAACTTCCATTAATGCCAGCCCACCGCGATTGAGGTAAGACTCGTTATTTTCCCATACATTGTAATTAGAGTTCATGTAATGAGTACCGTAGCGTAGGTGATGCAATCGATTGCCACGGAACAGTGCATGATTAGACACATCAACATAGATACCGTCACGCGTGAAGCTGATGTGGTTATCTATAACCTTCGCGCCGCTGCTGTTATAAAGCTGCACGCCGTTGCCGCGCTGCGCAGAAGCCAAATCTCGCATGCCGGTAATGTTGTTACCGATAACCTGAATATCTTTGACCTTTTCTATCCATAAGCCAAACAGTGTGTAGTTGATTATATTATTGCGAATAATGGCGCGGTCACTACCTGGCTCTAGATAAATGCCAGCATTCTGTGCAGTGAGATTTGCACCGCTATTACTGATGATGCATCCTTCAATGGTCACATCAGGTGATTTTATCCGTATGACGTCAGCTGTATTTTCTCCATCTAAGGTCGGTCTATTTAAGCATTTGAGATGTAGTGGTTTTGTAATCACTAAGTGCGTCGGATAGTGACCATATTTTATTATTACGGTATCTCCGCTACTAGCTTGCTGTACGACTTTAGCAATTGACTGCTCAGGTGCAACTACATACTCCGCTGCCATTCCTTGAATGCAATACAGTAATAAGCTAAGCGAGGCAAAACGATAAGCAATAGGCATTAATCTACCATTTGCAATAGGCCGAGATTGCGCAGCACAGAAAATAGAATAACGCCTATGAGAAGGTTTTTGAACATCACATAACAAAACATATCCATGCGACTAGCTGGTCGATAGCTGTGGCGCCACCATGGCCCATCTTTGATATAAGGTTTACATTGCAAACGAATAATGATTTCGTAGATACTCCAACCTAACCACCATCCAATCACTGCACTAGCGCCCAACTGTCTGTTCGCTGCCAATAACCATGCAGTAGTAGCCGCGATGGCTAATGCCATACCAGCCGTCTCAATCGCCTTATGCTGACGCCAGCCTTCTTTGCTCCATGGCCATAAGTGATCTATTATTTCGCAAATAACCCATTTTATTCCTGAGACGTGTGCGTATGTTGGAGCGTTGTTATTGATGTTTGGGTTCATTTATCAACACCTTTCTCATTGATAGGATGGATGGGAATGTAATAGCCTCCGGCGCTTATTCGCGTTAATGGTAACCCAGATAGGGTACGCAGTTTACGTTCTTTCGATAGCGGCGGGCAGGCATGGTCATCATAATAGAGCACCATGCAATCCAAGCATAGCAAACATTCTCGATGATCAATAACACCTTTATGATCAATTGCCTGTGAACCACAACCTTTCGCGCAGGCTGTGCAGCTTGTACACTCTTGTTTTCGCTTAAGCCCGAACCAACGGAAAGTCGTTGGCATTGCAAGTGCTGCGCCTAGTGGACATAGATATTTACAGAATGGCCGTTCTGTAAAAAGAGAAAGGCCGAGTAGGGTGGCTGTGAATAATGTATAAGGCCAACTACGATTAAATAATCCGACTAGAAAAGTGGTTTTAAACGGTTCCACCTCTGCCAACTTTTCTGCCAACCCCATGGAAAAGAATGAAACTATTAGCAGCACTAAAAATATGCCGTATTTAAGCCACTTCAGGCGTTCGTGCACTGCGTTACTAGGGATGAACTGGAAGCGCTTTAAACCAACTTTTTCAGCTATTTTATAGAGCAGTTCTGTCAATGAGCCGAATGGGCACATCCATCCGCAGAATAATCCGCGCCCCCACACAAACACGGTAAGAATGATAAATAGCCAGAAGATAAATATAAATGGATCAGATAAAAAGAGCTCCCATTTCCACTGAAACAGCATAGAGTGGAACCATGTAAGCACCTGCGTGATGGATGGTTGTGCCATCAGACCAAAACCTATGAAGCCTATGCTGGCCATCCAAATAGCATATTTGGGAATAGAGACCCAACGCTTATCTTTTCGATTGCTACGTCGCACTAAGTTGTCACGACTGGCATAAATGATGGCGGTAAAAATAAGAATGGAAATAAATCCAACAATTTCTTTGATACGTGACTTCCATATTTTTAGCCAGACTGGGTCGCTTTTAATGATTACTGGTCGACCGCCTTGCAAGTAAAGACTTTGTAACCAGTATTCACGGTCGAAGTTTGCGAAAGTTTTGGTGCCCGTCTGTCTGTCCATTTTATTGCCGAGAAACACCAAGCTCCAAGGATAGGCTGCACTGAAGCTAGCACTACGAATGATGAAAATCCCAGATTCATTAAACTCTGGTGCACCAACTGCCTGGATATTGTAAAGGTTGCGATAATCGGTATCGCGGAAAGTAAAACTATCCATGTCCTGCGATACTTGAATGCGATCATAAATACCACCACGTACAAAGCCAGAACCTTTGAATGAAGCGGTGCCATTTGCAACAATAAAAATGGCGTGTTCGTTAGGTTTTAACTCAGCCATTAGGCCTGCATAATTGCGCTCACCCAGGATGCTATGGCCTATGGCAGGCGCGTTAAGATAGCCGAAATATAAATCGATATAAGGCTGACTGGTATTGTCTAAGCCGACATCTGCCGGTGATACAGTGAGGTGTTGGATGCTACCTTCTGCCAGCAACTCGTCCCAATTGCGCTGTTCAGAAATCGATGTAAATTCTGCTTGTGGTCTAGGCACCGCTTTGATGATGCCGACCTGCTTGGCGATTTCATAAACGCAACGCATTACCACCTGGTTTTCGGAAATTACTGTCACTGTCGCACCACTAATAGCGTCAATTCCGATATAGCCACCTTCAGCGCGTGCTTTGCCAATTTCTAGCTTATCCCAAGCATGCTTGCCAACAAATTGCTTGATAAACTTGGTGAGTTCTCTTTCTGGAATGCCGACCAGTAAGATTGGCTCACTGTGCTTCAGCACTTTAACGCCGACAATCTTGCCTGAAACATCCATCCCCATCAATGTAACCACTGGCTTTCCTGAATAGGCGGGGATGTCAACAATGTCGGTAGAAAGGAATACGTAGCCTAGCAACACACGGTCTTCATCCTGTGTATGGCGGCCATTCTCTTTGTCCTCAACCTTTTTGCTACGATAAGCCTCTACATATGCTGGGCGACCTTTGCGCGATGAGAAGTAATCAGCATTTGGAAACACGTCACTACAAGGCACATAAGCACAAAGGTCAGGATCGGTAGAAAGTTCTACTGGCAGGGGCGCTTCGTATGACCCTGAATGTGTTGCTGTCGCGTGGCGACCATGTGTATGGTAATCCGCGTCTTTTTCATCCTCTGCCTGCGCTTTGGCAGAAAAACCTAGAGAAAAAATAAGACACCATGCAATCAAAACCATAAAGCGATTGATTCGATGTATGGTGCTATGTGCTACTGATAATGGCGGAACTTTCATGTGGATATTGGTGCATGAAGACAATTCATAATTAGGTGTCAAACGTATTTTTCCTGATATTTTATCTGCGCTAGTATGAATTTGTTATTCAGAGTGGCATAAACAAAACAGGGGTGAGTCAGAACTGGCTCACCCCGTTTCGATATTTCAATGAATGCGTCTACTTCTCAACAATAAATCTCATGCGCATTTCAAGATGCAATGCATGGCAGAAGTGCGTACAGTAAATCCAAAATACACCCACTTTGTTGGCTTTGAATGATACAGAATGAGTTTCCTGTGGATTAACGATGAAGTTGACATTGTAGTTCTCAATCCCAAAGCCATGCGTTAAGTCTTCCACCTTATCGTGGTTGGTCAGCGTGATGGTGACATCGTCGCCATGTTTCACTTTAATCTCTGGTAAACCAAAGTTGGGTGCTTGAGAAGTCATGTAGACCATAACTTTTTTACCCTTGCGTTCTATACGATTGTCCGAAAATGCTTTCACCGCATTGGGGAAGTCATTCATATCAGACACTTGCTTAGTTTTAACCACGTCAGCGCGCACAATAATGGCATCATGTGGTTCAGGGTAAGCGGTGTGGTCGTGAATCAAGACCATTTTATCGCCTGTAATATCGATCAACTGCTCAGTCTCACAATGCAAAGGACCTACTGGTAAGAAACGGTCTTTAGAAAACTTGTTACCTGAGTTAAAGAACATACCATCCGCTTCTTTGGTCTCACCCATTGATGCATAGCCATGTCCTGGCTGATAATGCACATCAATACGATCCAACACTGGCTGCACTTTCTTATCACCTTTAAATTGGGCAATGGCTTTATCGACGTTCCATTTGACGATTTGGCTATCGAGGAAAAGGGTGGTGAATGCATTACCTTTACCATCAAAGCCGGTGTGTAATGGTCCTAGGCCGATTTCCGGTTCTGCCACGACTGCATCGCGCTGAGTCTTGAGCTCACCAGCGAACCATTGGTGCACCAAGTCAGTAGCAATCACGGTAGCGGTAGGTGACAGTTTACCTGCACATACAAAATACTTACCATCAGGTGAAATGTTGACGCCATGCGGGTTTTTAGGCACAGGCACATAACAAACAAGCGCTGCTTTAGGATCTTTATTGTTATCAATCGTACCGTCTACCACTGGCACCTTAGAATCACCGATAGTGAAAGATTTTCCAGCCTTAATTGCCGCTTCAATACGCTCAATGTTAAAGAACACGCAAGCGTCACGTTCAGCGGACATCATGTCAGCCAAAACAGCACCATTTTCCGTATTGTACTGGTTGGTTGCAGCCAGTTTGCCGTCGTAGGAGGTCGCTACTAAATCGCAGTTACCATTAATTCTAACTTGCCAACGCACTTGCATGCTCTCAGCATCCACACAAGTGAATAGCGAATACCACTTGGTACTGTCTAATTTATCACGCCCATCGTTAGGCTGTGGTGAGGCGAATTCTGCGCCGCAGAATACGCGGGTTGTATAGTTAATGCTTGCATCTACCGGGTCACGCTTATCTGGGAATATGCCATGGAAGCCTTGTACGTTAGGTAGATCGGTAATGGCGTCGCATTCCATTCTATCCATACGGATACGGGCAATGCGATTATTCAGTTTGTCGTTAGTCCACAGATACTTGCTGTTATAAGTGCCGTCAGTATATGAGCCATGCACATGATGCGTATCGCCCGTCATGTACTTCAAGCTACCGTCGGCATTAGTGCCCATGATTGCTTTAGATTCATTAGTGATACCCCAGCCCACCAAGCAATCCACATTAAATACTGGAATGCGTTTAAGCGTACGACCTGAAGGAACACCGTAGATACGCACTTCGCCGTTATGACCCGCACTAGAAAATGTATAGTAAGTATCCAGCTTACCAGGGAGGACATCGAATTTGCCGCCACCACTAGCTTCTAAAGCTTTACCTGTTACGGCTGTTTCTCCGTCTTTTTTGCAAGAAGCTAAGCCCATCACCAAGCCAGCACCTGCCAATGTTGCTACTGCAGTTGTACCGAAAAACTTTCTTCGGCTTTCGTCGCCTAGTATCTCGCTGTTTTCTATTTCTTGGTTGTCATCACTCATGGTTTTTCTCCTAATTAATGTCGGCTAGCGCCTTCGTCAAGCATCTGCGACATTTTGTCGCACCTAACTGTTAATTTTACGAGAGTGCTGAAATTTAGATTTGACTTACATCAAGTCATAGTCAATCAAAAGGAGTGGATATATGAAGCAAAAGAGCTATATTAGTTTGATAAACTATAGTTCTTTTGGATAGAAGTGCAGGGTGTTACTTGGATTAATTACTTGGATTAATTACTTGATGGTGCCATCCCATGCTTGACTGCTAACAATGCCGCCTGAACACGACTAGACAAGTTAAGTTTACGTAGTATACCTTGCACATGAATTTTAACGGTAGACTCTACCAAATCAAGACTGCGCGCAATTTCTTTATTACTAGCGCCTCGTGCCAACATAATAATCACTTCACGCTCACGTGGCGTAAGTTTTTCTAGACCAGTCTGAACGACTAGGTTTTCTTTTTGTGGCAGTCGAATGACATCTGCTAATTTACCTGCCATTTGCGAGGACATGACCGATTCCCCAGCTGCCCCACGACGTATTGAGTCTAATAAAAAAACTGTTTCTATATTTTTCAATAAGTAGCCACGCGCGCCTAATCTTAAAGCTTCTAGCAAATCTTCAGAATCCTCAGACACGGTTAGCATAATGATTTGCGCTAAAGGAGCCTCTTCTCGTAATAAGGAAATCACTTGCAATCCACTCGTGCCCGGCATGTGCAAATCCAATAAGACCACATCAGGCTGCAGTTTCTTAGCCCGCTTCACTCCCGCTAAAGCATCTCCCGCCTCACCAACCACTTCAAAGCCTGCTTTGCGTTCTAGTAATAGCTTAATGCCACTACGAAACAAGGTATGGTCGTCAATAATTAAGACGCGAATGGAATGCGTAAGAATAGATTTTTCGTTTGTCATTTGGGCAGTATAAGGCATATATGGGTGCCTTTATTCGGACTAGATTTAAAAAATAACTCAGCGCCTATGCGTTGTGCACGTTCACGCATGATGCGCAGACCCACATGATCATCTCCCACCTCATGCGTCACATCAAAACCAATGCCATTATCATGGATATTAATTACACATTCTTCAGCGCAGACTAATTCGACATTGATTTGACTAGCAGTGGCATGTTTACGCGCATTAGATAGCGACTCTTGTACGATATGCATAATCTGAAGCACATGCCCCTCTTGTAGCAAAGGCACCTCTCCATCAATGTTAAAGCTGGTTTTAATGCCTGTTTTTTCTTCGAACTTATCAAGTGCACTACGAATAGCTGTTGGCAAATCAGTGCCAGTGATGCGCGTGCGAAAATGCATTAACAGTTCTCGCACGTCATCATAACTTTCTTGAACGCCTTCGCGAATTTTCGCCAGCCCTTTTACAGCGTCGGCATTATGGCCATTTTGAAAGTCTTCTTGCAATAGTTGCACTTGGATATTAAGAAAAGCCAAGGATTGCGCAATGCTATCGTGTAGCTCCTGCGCAAGATGATTACGTTCTTCAGAAATGGCCATTTCAATATCTAATGTAGCCAGCTCACTGTTTTTTGCCTCAATACTACGTGTCTTTTCTTCAACCCGTCGCTCTAGTGTCATATATAGATCATTTAGTTCATCAGCCATATGATTAAAGCCTACAGCCAATTCACCAAGCTCATCTTGGCTAGTGATTGGCAAACGCACAGAAAAGTCAGCCGTTGTCATGCGCTTAATCCCATCATGCAACTGCGTCACTGGGCGAACAACCATCTTCGAAAACAAATAAACTAGCAAGACTGTGCCTAGCAATGCCAGAATCATCAAAAAAATCTGGAATGATCTTAATAGCAATGTGGCGCTATAGTTGCTACGCTCAACTAAGGTCACTAATTCATTAATGTCAGCAACATAATGCTCAAGCATCGGCCTATAGCTTTTCAACTCAACCTGCTGCTCTAGTATGTTAGAACTATTGAGGATTTTCCTAATTTTAGGCTTAACGTCAGCGTACCATGACCGACTTAACTGTGCCATTTTAGAATGCACATCGTCTTCTTTAGGTAAAAATAGTGGTCGACTAGGATTACCATGCGCTAGATCATTCAAAGTATTCTCAAATAATGCCATCTCATGCTGAATATCACGATATAACTCTGCTGTAGGTGCGACTATCTGCTGCTCAAGTAAGTAAGCAATACGATAAGATCGCATGCGTTCACGGCCCGCATCGTTAATGGCGGCGGCACCGCCTTCTAAACGCCATGACGCCATCAACGTAGAGCCTATAGCCACCAGTGCTACTAAAAAATATATCACTAGCACGCCGGTGATCTTGTCGCGAATTTTCAACCTAATCATGGGTGACTAAAACCCCTTTGGCGAGTGAAATATCAGGCACTGTCAATTTGTTAAAGCAATTACCCATGTAAATATCATGGCATCAATTTTAAGTTATGGAATACCAAGCACCTTCAGGTATTCATCAAGCGTGAGTGTGATGCGCTCAATAGAATTTGTGATTTCATCCAAACGGGTGTTTGAATCAAGGTGCAGTTTTTCTAGTAAGGCTTTGTGCTTTTCAATCGCATCTAAATGCACATCGAGTTTAGTATTTTTTAATTCTTGCTGGGCCATTGCTATTCCCCTTATTTATTAAAGATCTACTATAGCGGCTTTACCGCACCGCAGTTTGCATTTAATCATTTGCCGCTAACATCCCTTTTTATAAATGGGTTGCTTCTGGCCAAACCTCGAGTATTCTGAGCTGACATTTACAACCCTTAGACAACATTCAGATTCACTCAAAATTACGTAATCCATCTACATTGGTAATTACAATCTCCTTACCATTAACTTCGATAAGCCCCGCACTGTTTAGCCTAAGCATGACGCGTGAAAGCGTTTCTGGAGTAATGTTAAGCATGGATGCAATTGTCAGCTTGCTGGCGGGCAACAGTAATCGCCCTGGGTTGGGTGAGTCTGCACTCATTTGCAATAGATAACCAATCAAGCGTTGCGTGCTGTTTTGCAAAGAGATTGATTCAATATCGTTAACGAGTTGACGATTACGTGCAGAAATACCGGCTAACATACGTCTTACTACGGTGACGTCATTATCCAGAATATCAAAGATTGCGTCTCTGGTAATGAGTAATACTTTTGAGTCTACGATGGCCTGCGCATAAATGGGGAAAGAGCGCTCTAAAAATAAGACGGCTTCACCAAAGCTTTGTCCCGGCTGTATTAAGCCTATGACTTTTTCATCCCCTTGTGGTGAGATGACCCCCAGCTTGACTTGACCTTCTAGCAGTAAATAAAAACCATGCGCTCTATCGCCGCGGTTAAATAAAGTGCTACCACGAGAAATATCTAACAGCCTTGTGCCATTTGCTAGCTGCTCAATCTGGGCTAATTGAAGTTCTGAGAACATGTAAAACTCGGATAATCGCTGAGTGATAAATGTCTTATCCATCGTGAATCCCCCTTTTGTTTTTATTAAGTTAAGTATTGTCTACCAATTTACTAAAGTTTCAAAACTTGATGCGCATCAAGAATTGCCAATCAATGCTCTGTTAGCATGAACCCTGTAATTTTATTTACTCTTTAACTATTA
>CANNEG010000022.1:0-19496 GCA_947503455.1 Betaproteobacteria bacterium | reverse complement strand
ACCTAAAAGCCATCGGTTTATTCGCCTTAATTAACTTACCGTTTACTTGGAAATTTTTGTGGGCGCCGTTGTTTGATCGGTTTACGCCACCCCTTGGTCGTCGTCGTGGTTGGTTGATTATTTCGCAGAGCTTGTTATTGGTCTCTATCCCAATTTTTGGTGCGTTTAACCCCACTTTAGATATTTGGACGATTGCTTATTTAGCCACCGTCGTTGCATTTTTTAGCGCGAGTCAAGACATCGTGCTTGATGCTTATCGGCGTGAGTTGTTGATTGATAATGAATTGGGGTTGGGCAACGCAGTGCATGTGAACGCCTACAAAATTGCCGGTTTAATACCCGGCTCGCTGTCACTTATTTTAGCCGACCATATGGCGTGGAGCGGTGTATTTATGATTACGGCACTGTTTATGTTACCTGGCATTTTAATGACGCTTTTTGTCAAAGAGCCTGCCTTAAAAGCGGGTGCGCCAAGAACCTTGCGTGCTGCCGTAGTGGAGCCCTTTAAAGAATTTATTGGCCGTAACGGCTTGCAGTCTGCTTTGTTGATTTTAGCCTTTATTTTTCTGTACAAGCTTGGCGATAGTATGGCGACTGCATTGGCTACGCCGTTTTATTTAGATATGGGGTTTAGCAAAACTGAGATTGGCTTAATTGCTAAAAATGCCGGTCTGTGGCCTAGTGTCATAGGCGGCTTGCTAGGCGGGGTGTGGATGTTTAAATTGGGCATTAATCGGGCGCTGTGGTTATTTGGTGCTGTGCAAATGTTGGCTATTTTAGGGTTTGCTTGGCTAGCCACGGTAGGGCATAGTCTATTATGGCTCGCTGTGGTCATTGGCGTGGAAGCACTTGGTGTTGGCTTAGGCACGGCAGCGTTTGTCGCTTATATTGCGCAAACCACCCACCCACTTTACACCGCCACACAGTTTGCTTTATTTACCAGCTTAGCGGCAGTACCACGTACCTTTGCGAATGCCGCCACTGGCTATATGGTAGAGAATTTAGGCTGGTTTAAATTCTTTATTCTATGCTTTGTACTGGCGATCCCCGGTATGTTAATGCTGATAAAAGTTGCGCCCTGGCATGCCAGTGGGATAATAGCGCACGGGCAACATCATTAAGTTTTATTAGCCATCCGCATTTTATGACACTCAAAATTCACGAAATATTTTATTCGATACAAGGTGAATCTTCACGCATAGGCATGCCTACGGTATTTGTGCGTCTAACTGGCTGCCCAATGCGTTGCGTATATTGTGATACCGCTTATGCTTTTAGTGGTGGCAGCAATATAGAAATTTCTGATATTTTGGCTAAAGTGGCTGAATTTTCTACACGGTATGTCACCGTCACTGGTGGCGAGCCGCTGGCACAAAAAGACTGTCATGTGTTACTCAAAGCATTGTGTGATGCCGGCTATAATGTGTCCTTAGAAACCGGTGGTGCAATTGATACCAGTGCAGTAGATGGTCGTGTGTCGGTGATATTAGATGTGAAAACGCCAGGCTCTGGTGAGGCGGAGAAGAATCTATGGGGCAATTTGGCGCATCTTAAAAAAACAGATGAAGTGAAGTTTGTGCTTTGCAGTCGTGCCGATTATGAATGGGCAAAACAGATATTGGACACCTATCATATTGTCGATCAATGCCCGGTGCTATTTTCACCCGTTTACAGTCAGGTCAATCCTACTGCATTGGCTGAATGGATATTGGCAGATAAATTGCCGGTACGTATGCAAGTGCAGTTACATAAAATACTTTGGGGCGAGAGGCCTGGTGTTTAAGAATGAATAATAAAGTACGAAAAAATGCAGTGGTATTACTCTCTGGCGGGCTGGATTCTGCCACTTGCTTGGCGATTGCTAAATCACAAGGCTTTGATTGCTACTGTTTAAGTTTAGATTATCATCAGCGCCATATTGCGGAGCTGTATGCCGCAAAAAACGTTGCGACGATTATGGGTGCGGTAGCGCATAAAACCGCTCATTTAGATTTATCGTTATTTGGCGGCTCGGCACTGACCGATGATGCGATTGCAGTGCCTGAGCATGAAACGGCCGGCATTCCAATTACTTATGTCCCTGCGCGCAATACCATTATGCTGTCATTAGCGTTAGCTTGGGCAGAAGTGCTGAAAAGCCAAGATATTTTTATTGGTGTGAATGCGCTCGATTATTCTGGCTACCCAGATTGTCGTGGGGAATATGTTAAAGCTTTTCAAACGATGGCAAATTTAGCCACGAAAAGTGCGGTAGAAGGTCAAACGATTACGGTTCATGCCCCGTTAATTGATATGACAAAAGCACAAATTATTCAGTTAGGCACACAGCTGGGCGTGGATTACGCGATGACAGTTTCTTGTTATCAGGCTGATAGCCAAGGCGAAGCGTGTGGGCTTTGTGACTCGTGCCGCCTACGCCGTGAAGGTTTTGCCGCGGCTGGTTTAGTCGACCCAACTCGCTATAAAGCCCTAGTAAAGTCGAAATGAAGAATGTGCCTAATAATAAATTTAGCTAAATCAACCACTAAATACATAAAGCACTTGTCAAAACTACAATTAATAGCGTAAAATCCGCGCCTTTCTGCGATAAATTTTTCAATAAAGAGAACAAAGATTATGGTTATTATTCGTTTAGCTCGTGGTGGCGCGAAAAAAACTCCTTTCTACAACTTAGTAGTTGCTGATTCACGCAATCGTCGTGATGGCCGCTTTATTGAGCGTGTTGGATTTTACAATCCATCAGCCAAAGCGGGTGCTGAAGCGCTTCGTGTAGATCAAGAGCGTGTAACACATTGGCAAAGTCAAGGCGCACAACTGTCAGATACAGTGGCTCGCTTAGTTAAGTTTCATGCAAAAGGCCCTGAGCACGCAATTGCTGCTAAAGCAAAAGATGCGGCTAAAGCTGATGCTGTAAAAGCTAAAATTGCCGCTGTTGAATCTGCAAAAGCAAAAGCTGCCGCTGATGCTGCAAAGGCTGAATTAGATGCACAAGCTGCCGAAACTGCAGCTGCAGCTAAAGCGGCTGAAGCAGAGGCCGCTGCTGCACCAGCTGAGGTAGAAGTTGAAGCGCCGGCTGAGGCAGAAGTTGAAGCGCCAGCAGCTGATGCTGCTGAAACGCCAGCTGCAGACGCTTAATTTTCTTAGTTTGGCTGATAGCAATATCGCCAAAGCTAAGATTTAAGTTTGTGAGTTATTTTGGCTGTTAATGAGATGGTAGTCATGGGGCGCATTGTTGCGCCTTATGGCGTTTTTGGCTGGCTAAAAATAGTGCCAGATACAGAAGCGTTTGATGGCTTATTTGATTACGACACTTGGTGGCTTGGTAAAGGTGACGACTGGCGTGAATTGTTGGTTGAAACGGCTAAGATTCACAATGATGTCATCGTGGTAAAGCTTAAAGGCATTGATGATCGTGATGCTGCGTTAGCCTGTAAAGGTAAGCAAATTGCAGTGCCTAGAGCGGCTTTACCTGAAGCAGAAGATAATGCGTATTATTGGTCTGATTTAATAGGCTTACGCGTTAAAAATAAGCAAGACGTAGATTTTGGCTTGATTGTTGATGTGTTTGAAACGGGTGCCAATGATGTCATTGTCGTTCAAGCAGACGCAGTTAAGCTTGAAGTGACAGAAAAAGTAGCAGTGAAAGATAAGCCACAAGAAAGATTGTTGCCGTTTATTGCAGACGTAGTACTCGATGTGGATTTAAAAAATAAGACGATGTTGGTTGATTGGGATGCAGATTTCTAATCATGGCCTTTAGGTTTGATGTAGTCACGCTGTTCCCTGAAATGTTTGATGCCATCAGTAAGTTTGGCATTAGTAGTAGAGCCTTACAGCAAAAGATTTATGATCTACAGTTTTGGAATCCGCGTGATTACACCACGGATAATCATAAGACGGTAGATGATAGGCCTTATGGTGGCGGCCCTGGCATGGTAATGCTGGTAGAACCCTTAGAGAAAGCTCTTGCGGCAGCTAAGGCCCAGCAATTGGCAGCAAAAATAGAAAGTTGGGTCATCCATCTTTCGCCAGCGGGTAAGCCATTAACACATGAAAAAGTGATGGCATTAAGTAAAAAGGCCGGATTAGTGTTGTTGGCTAGTCGCTACGAAGGGGTTGATCAGCGTTTGATAGACGCCCATGTGGATGAAGAGCTATCGATGGGTGATTATGTATTAAGTGGCGGTGAGTTACCCGCCATGGCATTGATAGATGCAATTGTTAGGCAGCTACCCGGTAGTTTGGGTGACAGTGATTCTGCGATTGAAGATTCATTTGTTGATGGCTTGCTAGACTGCCCTCATTATACGAGGCCAGAAGAATATAAGGGCATGAAAGTTCCTGAAGTATTGTTATCGGGGAATCATGCCAAGATTAAACAGTGGCGTTTGAAAATGTCATTGCAAAGAACTCGGGATCAACGTCCCGATTTATTGGCCGAAAGGCCGTTGACGAAAGAAGAGGCACGGCTGCTACAGCAGGATTAAGTAGCAGGAACAAGTTTTTTCATAATTAAAAGGAACCCGTAAGGGATAAGAAAATGGCAGATATTATTAAAATGTTAGAAGAGGAAGAGATTGCCCGTTTAGGCAAGTCAATTCCTGTTTTTGCACCAGGCGACACTGTAGTTATCGGTGTAAACGTTGTTGAGGGTACACGTAAACGTGTGCAATCATACGAAGGCGTAGTGATTGCTAAGCGTAACCGCGGTCTAAATTCATCATTTATTGTACGTAAAATCTCATCTGGTGAAGGTGTTGAGCGTACATTCCAAACGTATTCACCACTAATCGCTAGTATTGAAGTAAAACGTCGCGGCGATGTTCGCCGTGCAAAACTTTACTACCTACGTGAGCGTTCAGGTAAATCAGCGCGTATTAAAGAGAAATTATTCTCACGCGAAAAAGAAGTCATGGCACCAGCAGACGACGCATAAATTTAGCGCGGTCTCAATGCTTAACCCCAAAAGACGAAAGTCATTTGGGGTTTTTTTACGTTTGCATATTCAGCGCATTCGTTTAACATCATGTGATGAGCCATCATTTTTCTGCTTTGATTAATGCACCTTTCGGTGCGGTTGCAATTTCCATGCAAGCGGGGCATCTTTCCATTGATTTATTAGCAGAATCGCCTGCAGTAGAAAACCAAATGTCTGCAGACGTACTAATAAACCAAGCGCATCAGCAAATAGTAAAATATTTACAGCAAGCTAACAGCCCATTTAACATGCCGATGCCTGAACAAGGCACCGCTTTTCAGCAACGTGTTTGGCAGGCAATCGCCAGCATCCCACCCGGGCAAACCCGTACTTACGGCCAACTGGCCGAACAATTAAATTCAGGGCCGCGTGCGGTGGCTAACGCTTGTGGTGCAAATCCCACACCCTTGATTATTCCATGTCACCGAGTGCTAGCAAAAAATGGCATGGGTGGATTTATGCAGGGTAATAAAAATGGCTTGAAGATTAAGCGCTGGTTGTTAGCCCATGAAGGTATACATGAGCATGGATAACGATAAGCGGGTAAGTGAGCAAGCACTTACAGCCGATGATGCGGCAGAGCTTGATGTGTTTATTGACCATTTATGGTTAGAAGATGGCTTGGCAAAAAATACCTTAGAAAGTTATCGTTTGGATTTGACCTCATTTTCACTTTGGCTAACAAAACAAAATAAGCAGTTATTAACGGTAGATCAAGCGGATATTCAGCAATATCTAGCCGTCAAGTTCCCGCAAAGTAAAGCGCGTAGCATTAGTCGATTAATTGCCAGCTTGCGCCGTTTTTATCGCTATTTGATGCGCGATAATAAAATTAGCCTAGACCCTACCATCCAAATTCAATCACCCAAGCTGCCGCGGAGTTTACCCAAAAGTCTCAATGAAGATGAGGTGCTCGCACTTCTTGATGCGCCCAACTTAAATGAATCAACTGGACTGCGAGATAGAGCGATGTTGGAGTTGCTGTACGCCTGCGGCTTGCGCGTATCTGAGTTGGTTGGCGTAAAAGTAACTGAAGTGAGCCTAAGCGATGGTGTGGTTCGAGTGACCGGTAAAGGTAGTAAAACGCGTTTAGTGCCTATGGGTGAAGAAGCCGTTGATTGGATTTCACGTTATTTAAGTGAGGCTAGGCAAGACATCTTACAAAAGCGCTTATGTGATGCGCTATTTGTCACTAATCGCGGGGATGCGATGACGCGCCAAGCTTTTTGGTATTTAATTAAACGCTATGCCTTGTTGGCAGGCATCAATAAACCTATGTCACCCCATGTATTACGCCATGCTTTTGCCACGCATTTATTGAATCATGGCGCTGATTTAAGGGTGGTACAAATGCTATTAGGGCACGCTGATATTTCAACGACACAGATTTATACGCACGTAGCACGAGAGCGATTAAAGCAACTGCATAGCATGCATCATCCTAGAGGATAATTACGTTCTTTCAATTATCACGCCTAATGCCTTAAGCCCCGGTAATATTCCTGGTTTAGCCACTTTAATTTTGACACGCAGTGCGCCAAACTCATGCAAGATTAATTGGCTAACATGTTCAGCTAATGCTTCGACTAATTGAAAGCTATGTTTACTTAAACTATCGCGCATGCGGTTAACTACCGCGCCATAATCTATCGTGTCAGCAATGCCATCACTTTTGCCGGCTTTACTTAAGTCGTAACTAATTTCAATGTCGAGCAGAATCGTTTGTGGTAGCAGACGCTCCCAAGCGGGTACGCCGAGTTGAGTTTGCACTTTGACTTGTTCTAAAAATATGACGTCCATAAATATAGTATGCCTAAAAATATATACCTAGTATTTTGCTATGGTTTAGAATGTAACTAATACTATTCTAGTGCATCACAAGAGGGTTTGGCGAAATGAATGAGTTAGGTTTTATTCCTGTTACATTGATTCCTGTAGTTTGGATTGTTGTCGCTTATCTGTTAGGCTCAATTGCTTTTGGCATTGTGGTGAGCAAGATTTTTGGTTTGCCTGATCCGCGTACAGTTGGTTCTGGTAACCCTGGCGCGACTAATGTGTTACGCAGTGGTAAAAAATTAGCCGCCGCACTGACCTTGCTAGGGGATGTACTTAAAGGCTGGTTGCCAGTATGGTTGGCATTACAATCAGACATGCTGATGTGGGTAGTGGCTTGCGTAAGCTTGTCAGTATTTATTGGGCATCTATACCCAATTTTTTATAAATTTAAAGGGGGTAAGGGCGTTGCAACGGCACTTGGCGTGATGCTGGCAATTTCGCCACTACTTGGTTTAGCAGCCATGCTAACTTGGATTGTGGTATTTGCAATCTCTCGTTATTCATCATTAGCTGCCATTATCGCTGCAGCACTTGCCCCTATTTATGCTTGGGTTTTGTTATCCGCTTATAAAGACTATGTCATTGCGGTTATCGTGATGTCGCTGCTACTAATTTGGCGACATAGAACGAACATTCAAAAGTTGTTGGCAGGCACGGAATCAGGGTTTGGTAAGAAATAACTAAACAAGTATTTAAATGCCGGGTTTTTGTAATTCGGCTAAATCCCACCTTGGACGCACACTAAAGCCATAATGCTTGCTTCCATTACCATGCATTGCCTTAAGTCGCATAGCCCCTGCAAAGGCAATCATTGCGCCATTGTCAGTACAAAATTCTAAGCGTGGGTAGCTTACTTTGCAGAGCTTACGTTTAGTCGTAGCATTCAATTTTTCGCGTAGCTTTGAATTTGCGCCTACGCCTCCTGAAACGACTAAATTATCTAAGCCCGTTTCACGTAAGGCGCTCATGCATTTAGCCGTCAGAACCTCGGTTATCGCTTCTTGAAATTCCCATGCGATATCAGCTTTGCTCACTTCGTCCAAAGGTTGATGCTTATTACTAAGCGTTAATACTGCGGTTTTTAAGCCACTAAAACTAAAATTTAAATCGCCGCTGTTGAGTAACGGACGCGGTAATTTAAAATGAGATTTGGCATGCTCTACATTATGATGATTTGAGCGAGATAGTTCAGCAAGTTTCGCCAGCGCCGGACCCCCTGGGTAGCCTAAGCCGAGCAGTTTGGCCGTTTTATCGAAGGCTTCACCAGCGGCGTCATCTAATGTGTCACCTAATAATAGGTATTCACCTATGCCATCTACTCGCATCAATTGGCTGTGGCCACCAGAAACTAATAATGCTACAAATGGGAAAGCCGGCGGATTATCTTCTAGTAATGGTGCTAGTAGATGCCCTTCAAGATGGTGCACATGAATGGTAGGGATCTGTAAGCTAAAAGCGAGTGATTCAGCAAAGCTAGTGCCGACTAATAGTGCCCCAGATAAGCCTGGCCCTTGCGTATAAGCAATGGCGTCAAGGTCTTGCAATGTTTTATTGGCTTCTTTAAGCACCTGTTCGGTGAGCGGTAGTACTCGCCGAATATGATCGCGCGAGGCGAGCTCAGGGACTACGCCACCGTATTCGGCGTGCATTTCTACTTGGGAGTGTAAGGCATGGGCAAGCAGTCCTAGCTCAGTATCGTATAATGCAAGACCAGTTTCATCGCAGGAAGATTCAACACCTAGAATTAACATGGATTAGGCTACTTAAAAGATCATAAAAGTTGAATTATTACGCATTTCAGCAATAAATGTACAAAACTAATGGCAAATGCATAAAAGTAATTGAATAAAAACAATTATGCGATTAAAATAGTCGGCTTTTCTCAGTTTCTAAACCTTTTGCGTTTTCGCCATTAGGTAGATTTTTAGAAGTTTGAGCATAAATTACAATACTGTTACCCGATAAGAGAGAATGAATGTCTAGTGTACGCGTAAAAGAAAATGAGCCGTTTGACGTTGCCCTTCGCCGTTTTAAACGCTTAATTGAAAAAACTGGTTTGTTAAATGATCTTCGCGCACGCGAATTTTACGAAAAACCAACTTGGGAACGTAAACGTAAAGCTGCTGCTGCTGTTAAACGCCAATATCGTCGTTTAATGAAACAAACGCTACCAGCCAAATTATTCTAATCAGTTATTTTGCCCTTGTCATTAAAAGCAAAAATATCTGAAGACATGAAAACCGCAATGCGCGCTAAAGATAGTGTGCGTTTAGGTGCAATACGTTTATTGCAAGCGGCAATTAAGCAGCGTGAAGTAGATGAGCGAATTGAATTAAATGACACTGATGTCATTGGCGCTATTGAGAAAATGCTTAAGCAGCGCCGCGATTCAATTACAGCTTATGAATCTGCAAACCGTCAAGACCTGGCGGATATTGAAAAGTTTGAAGTCAGTGTATTACAAACTTATTTGCCACAACAGCTGACTGAAGCTGAAGTGTTGAGTATATTAGAGCAAGTAGTGGTTGATACTGCCGCTAGTGGCATTAAAGACATGAGCAAGGTGATGGCAGCCATTAAGCCGCTGGTAGTTGGGCGTGCTGATATGGGTAAGATATCCGGATTGATCAAAACCCGCTTAGCTTAAGCCAGAAAAATTGGTAGTTAAAATAAAACAAAATTAAAAGGAGCTCACCGCTCCTTTTTTTATTTAAGCTTTATACTCACGAATATGATTCCAGAAAGCTTTATTCAAGAACTTTTAAATCGCGTAGATATTGTTGATGTTATCGACAAAAATGTAGCGTTAAAAAAGGCTGGGGCAAATTATTCAGCATGCTGCCCATTTCATAATGAAAAATCTCCTAGCTTTACGGTAAGCCCTACCAAGCAGTTTTATCATTGCTTTGGTTGTGGCGCCCATGGCACAGCGGTAGGATTTTTGATGGAATATCAAGGGTTAAGTTTTATTGAGTCTATTAACGAATTGGCTAGATTGGTTGGCATGGTCGTTCCGCAAGAGACGCGAGATCCAGATAGGCCGGCAGCTAAAGTAGTGGTTGGTTTGCAAGAGTCTTTGCAGCAAGCTGCTCAATATTATAAAGAATCGCTAAAAAAATCGGACCGTGCAATCGATTACTTGAAGGGGCGCGGGCTAAGTGGGCAAGTGGCGGCAAAATTTCAAGTGGGTTATGCCCCTGCGGGCTGGCAAAACTTACAAAGTATTTTCCCGCAATATGACAATGAATCTCTCACAATCGCTGGTTTAGTGGTCGAGAATGAGCAAGGGAAACGTTATGATCGGTTTCGCGATCGGATAATGTTCCCTATTCATGATCAAAAGGGCCAGGTCATTGGCTTTGGTGGCCGGGTGATTAATCCTGAAGATACGCCTAAATACTACAATTCACCGGAAACGCCTTTGTTTCAAAAAGGTCATGAGCTTTATGGTTTATTTTTAGCACGCCGTGCGATACGCGATGCTGGCCGAGTGTTGGTAGTTGAAGGGTATATGGATGTAGTGGCATTGGCACAATATGGGATTGACTATGCAGTTGCGGCATTAGGCACGGCAACCACGCCATCTCACATTGGTAAATTAATGCGCCAAACAGATGAGATTGTATTTTGTTTTGATGGGGATAATGCGGGCCTCACAGCAGCATGGCGTGCGGCTATGAATGCCTTGCCAGCATTAACGGACGGCTTGAAGTTGTCTTTCTTATTTTTGCCAAAAGAGCATGACCCCGATTCTTATGTACGAGAGTTTGGTAAAGAAAAATTTGAGGCAGAAATTAAAATCGCCATGCCACTTTCGCAATATATCTTAAAACAGTTGAGTGCGGACAATGCCTTGCAAAGCCAAGAAGACAAGGTGCGTTTTTTGAATGATGCTGAGCCTATTATGCAACAAATTACTGCACCTAGAAGTGCGATGTATTTGCGAAAAAAAGTTGCCGAATTAGCGCAACTGACCATTGAAGAAATGCAAAGTTTACTGAAATTGCCTAATTTGAATAAGGCGCCAGTGCAAGCAAAGCCTAAACTTACGCGCACTACAAATTCATTACATCAACGTTTTTGTTTGACCATGCTGATGCATCCTGAACTAGTGAACGAGGCTGATTTGTTGTGGATTGTCGGGAGTTCAAACAATGAGCTGTTATTGCAAAAAACGATTGAAACTTGCTTAGAACATCCAAATGCTAAGCCTGTAGTCATTATGCGCGCACTCGAAAATAAAATTGACGCGGCAGTGATGCGTGAATTGGAGCGTGAGTTAAATGTACTTGATGAAACGTTAGATCTCGCGCAAGAGTTGGCTGGGGCAAGGCAGCAATTGAAGCAGACATACTTACAAAAAAATGAGAATGAGTTGCTAGCGAAAATGAGCGAAAAACCCTTAAGTGCCTTGACCGACAACGAGCGTGAACTACTTAAAAGTTTTGGTAGTAAGCCCAAGTCAAAATAAGCTTAAATTCTGCTATAATGCAGGGTTGTAAAAAACATATTCACCATGTTGGAAAAGAATGATATGCATGGTGTGCATAAAATTAGAGGTGCGTCATGGCAAGACCAAAGAAAAGTGTTCAGTTAGCTGAAAAAAAGAAAATGGAGTTTATCAGCCCAGAGCAGCAAGAAGCTAACGCTGATGAACGCCGTTCACGTCTAAAAACACTCATTATTTTAGGCAAAGAACGCGGCTACTTAACTTACGCAGAAATTAACGATCATCTCCCAGATGACGTACAAAACTCAGAGCAGATCGATGGCATCATCGGTATGATTAACGACATGGGTATTCAGGTGTATGAAGAAGCGCCTGATGCTGAAGTATTGTTAATGTCAGATGCACCTCCTGCCGTAACGGATGAAGATGCCGTAGAAGAAGCTGAGCAAGCGCTTGCAACAGTAGATTCAGACTTTGGTCGGACTACTGACCCCGTGCGCATGTATATGCGTGAGATGGGTACAGTTGATTTGCTTACTCGTGAAAGTGAAGTTGAAATTGCACGTCGCATTGAAGATGGCCTGAAACATATGGTTCAGGCGATTGCAGCCTGTCCAACGACTATTGCAGCGCTATTGGCATTGGTAGATAAAGTTGAAAATGATGAGCTAAGTGTTGATGATTTGGTTGATGGATTGATTGATTCAGATGTAGGCGCCGTTGATGCCGTGGCAATAGAAGCAGCCGAAGATGACGAAGATGATGATGTTGATGAAGACGTTGAAGAGGATGAAGATGGTGCTAAAGCGGCTGCCATTTCAGCTGAAGCTTTAGCTAAATTAAAAGAAGAAGTCATCAAACGATTTGCAGTCGTACGTGCGGCTAACAAAAAGATGATGGGCATTTTGCCGGTAAAAGGATCGCAAGATCCTGAGTATCAAGCATTACTGTCTGAGATTTTGGTAGAGCTCACTGCCTTTAGATTTTCACCAAAACAAGTTGAAGGTTTATGTGATCAAGTACGCAACTTGGTTGAAACAGTGCGTGGACACGAGCGTAAAGTCTTGGATTTTTGCGTAGAAAAATCAGGCATGCCACGTCTGTATTTTATTAAATCATTCCCAGGTAATGAATGTAACCAAAACTGGTTGGCTGAAGAACTTAAAGCAGACAAGCCTTACGTGGAAAAGCTAACCCGTTACAACCACTCTATTTTGGATCAACAACAGCGCTTAATCGATTTGGAAGTTAACGTTGGTATTCCAATTAAAGAGCTTAAAGAAATCAATAAGCAAATGACCACTGGTGAGGCGCGTGCACGTCGCGCTAAGCGTGAGATGATTGAAGCTAACTTGCGTTTAGTTATTTCGATTGCTAAAAAATATACTAATCGTGGCTTGCAATTCTTGGATCTTATTCAAGAAGGCAATATTGGCTTAATGAAAGCGGTTGATAAATTTGAATATCGTCGTGGTTTCAAATTCTCAACCTACGCAACATGGTGGATACGCCAAGCAATTACTAGATCAATTGCCGATCAGGCACGTACTATCCGTATTCCAGTGCACATGATTGAAACGATTAATAAAATGAATCGTATTAGTCGCCAAATTCTGCAAGAAACCGGGGTAGAGCCAGATCCTGCAACATTGGCTGAAAAAATGGAAATGCCTGAAGATAAGATTCGTAAAATATTGAAAATCAGCAAAGAGCCGATTTCAATGGAAACACCAATTGGTGATGACGAAGATTCGCATTTAGGCGATTTTATTGAAGATGGCCAAACTTTAGCGCCAGTTGATGCCGCGATATATGCTAGCTTGCGAGATGCAACCAGTGAAGTGCTTGAGTCGCTAACGCCGCGTGAAGCAAAGGTGCTACGCATGCGCTTTGGTATTGAAATGAATACTGATCATACGTTAGAAGAGGTAGGTAAGCAGTTTGATGTGACGCGCGAGCGGATCCGTCAAATTGAGGCAAAAGCTTTACGTAAACTGCGCCATCCAACCCGTTCGGAAAGATTGCGTAGCTTTTTAGAAACAGGGCAAGATTAAACTTAGCGTAAAGGTTACGGCCCCCTAGCTCATGCTTGGTTAGAGCAGCGGACTCATAATCCGTTGGTGCTGTGTTCGACTCACAGGGGGGCCACCAAACAAGCGGCTTGCATGAGATGTCATGTAGGCCGTTTATCTTTTTATATACTGTAGCATCAAGGAGTTCATATGCATGCAACGCTAATCCTTCAATATTTGAAGAAGCATGGACAATTAGTAGACTGGGAAATAGCTGCGGCCATGGATATAACGCTTTCGAATGTACGTGAGTCACTGACAATTCTTTCAGAAAGAGGCGATATTTCCAGGTGTACCGTGATTAGATTTTTAGATGGAAAACCTACTGAAGGCATGTTATGTCGTGTTGCTGGTACCATCCCACCAAAGGCCCCGGGCAGAAAACCTAGCGCGTAAAGGGCGTCGAAAATAGACTTACTTTAAAGGTGGCGCAGAACAAATCTGCCATCCCCCTCAAACGTCTACCAACTAAGTTGTTTTTACCTTGGTTGATTCAATAAAAGGGTCATCGAAAAGGTGATCATGCTCTTCAAACATGCCTGAAATTTCTTGATAGAAATGGTGGTAAATTTCAGCAACGTTACGCGTACTCCTCGCAGATAAATATTCGTCGGAAAGTGCTTGTAACTTCTGCATAATATCAATGTGCGCCTGGCGATGGACGCGAAAGTATTCATAAGTTTCGGTGACGTGCGGTCTACCTAGCATAATTGTTTCTTCGTGATCAAAATGCTTGCCTGCTAAATCAATAATGTGAAATAAAAAGGAAGGCAATCGACCTTGGCATGAGGTTTGTTTTTCCCTGTCGCAGGCTTGGCAATCCAGCAGAGAATATTCGTGGCTACAATCACAGGCATCACGGATATCACTTAAGTACTTTTCGAGTAGCTTATGCTCTTGTTCGATGATGGCATAATCGGCTGGCGCTAATTGATTAATCGCTTTGTTATGGACTAGCATAGATTGCCCTTTCTGATGGAGTTATGCGTTGATTGTCAGTCAAAGTCATCAGCATCATGTGATGCTGGAATTTCTCCTGATGTAATGACCGCAGGCTCATATCCCGCAGTTTCTAACTTTATTCTATATTGGCATGAGGGGAGATGACCTTCCAGCTTGCCGTTAATAACCGTAGTCTCTACTTTGCAGTAAACGCATTGATACCGATGCATTTGATTCTCTAAATGCTCTTGCGGGTAATCAATATAGTATAGTTTCTTCATTACTGGTTTTCTCTAATATAATTGTAGTCTTTACTTTAGTTAGTATAGCAACACTAAAAAGATAGATATGAAAATTTTACTCAAGAAATTTACGAATGCACTTACATTTTTTACCAGCATATTGCTGGTCGTAGGGTTGGGCTATGTCATTGTAAAGAACCTGCCTATAGGTGATTTCATTTCAGAAATTGCATTTTGCTATTTAACGATTGCTGTATTGAATTTCATTATATTTGGTACTGCAAGCTTGTGGCATCGGGATGCAGAAAAGTAAGGCAACATCCATTTGATTCAAGAAGTTTGATGCGCTGCGTAAACATTTAGCTAGGCGATAAGGCAAATGACGCTGACAAATTAATAATTAGATCTTATAAAAATATCGCCGTCAGGTTTCAAGTCAAATGCGATGCAGATGCGCTCTTCATTAGAATTAAATGGAATAGTGCGATGAAATAAAGAGGATGGGAATAACACGATATCGCCTACGCTAGGCGTAGCAATGCCTACTGGGAAATTATTATGCTTTTGCGGGTAATTGTCACCATGTAACCCATATTCAAAACAGCCTTCTGTTGGGTCTTTTTTGTCTTTTGGGAGCACGAGGTAAACCGCGCCACTAATCCATCCTACTTCGTGAATATGTCTGTCTACATAGCCACCACGACGTAATCTAACGTACCAAGAACTCGTAAATTCCAGCTCATTGGGAAACGATTTAATCAACTCACAATCCGCGCCCGCAAAGCGATTTTTGTAGTTTAGAAATTCTTGTTTGACTATATCACCTAGGCGTCTAAAAGAAGCCTCTGGACGTTTAAATAGATTACCTGCAGATTGTTTACCGTTGATAATCATGCCTTGTGCGCGAACTTCAATGGCAGTGTTGTCAATGTCGTTAAGTAAGTCCCTGAGGAACTGGCTGTTTGGTTCGGCGAGTTCGGGAATGCTTTTTTGATAAACAAAATCAAAGCCATTTTTACAAAAATTATAGGGGTCTGCCACGCCAAAATTGGTGGCATAGTGGGTAGATAAGGTGGCTAAAAATGGGGCGTTATGTTTTTTATGGGTGCGTACGATAGTATCTAGTTTTGTTTTGAAATCGTCGAAATGTTCAGCCTTGTAAGTACAATAGAGTGCGCGCTCTTGCCAGTCATCTAATTGAGATTGTTCAAAGTAGGTAACCGCTTCATCAAAACGGTTAGCGAGGTACAAAAACTCGCCCATATTATAGTTAGCACCAGGGTGATTAGGGTTGAGCGATAGCGTATCCAAATAACTTTTAATCGCATCTTCCATATTGCCTTGGTCGCGTAAACATTCACCTAAATAATTGTGCGCATCTGCATAATTAGGAAACATCGCAATTGCGCGTTTAAAATGAATAATCGCTTCATCCAACTTACCTTCGTCGCGCAATGCAGTGCCTAGATTAAAATGCCCTCTAGGGTCTTCATTGATATTTAGGGCTTGGCGGTAGTTGTTAATCGCTTCTTCTAATTTGCCTTGTTTTTGTAAAAGGGTGCCTAGATTGCCATAGGCTTCAAAAAACTGAGGTTGCAAGGCGATAGTTTTGCGGTAGTGATTTTCAGCCTCATCTAACCGACCTAAATTAGTCAGGGCAATGCCTAAGTTAAAGTGTAAGTCGGGGGTATTGGGTTGGATGGCGAGGGCTTTTGAATAACTATTCACTGCCGCATCAAATTTAGCTAGGCCATCCTGAGCAATACCTAATATATGGTGCAGAATAAATGCGTTAGGAAAACGTAGGGATAACTTTTTGGCCGCCGCTTCAGCTTCTGCAAGCTTGCCAGTATTAAGTAGCATCAGTACCGGATTCATCTCCAGCTGGCTGGGCTGCTGATTAAAGGTTGAGGTTTGTTTTGCCATATGGGGTATCGCTAAGTGTGTAAGATGATTTTTAAGTATGCTTATTCTAGAATAAAACTACTCATCGCGCATTTGTAATCGAGTGGCTAGTTGGCGTAGAAACTTCATGGCCACTTTAGGCTCATCTAATAGCAGCGTTTCAATGTTGTCGGGATAAATAATAACAACATCAGCCTGTGCGGAGCTAACCATTGCATCTGCAATGGTTGGCATGTTGGATAACAAAGCCATTTCGCCAAAATATTCACCCGCTTCAATGGTACGTATCACCTTACCTTGGCGAATAAGTTGCACTTGCCCATCAACTAAGTAGTGTAAGTTGCGAGTTAAATCGCCTTGGCTAAATATATATTCTTTATGTTCATAGTGTTTGCCATAACGTTGCAACAGTTTTTGCAGGTAGTTAGATTGCAATGTAAGCGGCATGCCCTTCTGAGTGTCTGAGAAAAGCCCTTTTAATATGAGGACATCTTTTTTTCGTAAGGTGGCAATCAGTTCGGTGCCAAGCAAAAAAACGGTAAAGTTGAAATATAACCAAGTAATAGAGATGAAAAGATTCTTCATGCTACCAAACACAGAGCCGTAAGATTCGTTGATAGACAAGAATAAAGTAAATGCAGGCCGCATTAACAACCAAAGCACCGCAGTGAATAGCGCGCCAATAAAAATATGCTTTATATATAGGCGTGCTGGGAAGAAGGCAAAATAGAATGTGGCGATTAATAATGTGGTTAATGTTAGAGATACCAGTGTGGCCACAATGTCATATTGAAAAAACTGCTGACTTGCCCCTAAAAAGGCAATGACTTTTTCTATCATCAGGCCGGCAAAGGTAAATAAAAAAAACAGTAGCAACATGCCCATTACCGTCATGATATCTTTTAACTTGCGACGAATAAATGATGGTGCCTCAACTAGTGTGGCAATGGTATAAAAAGTAGAGCGCATGGCGCCCGCTAATGGGGTCACTGCCCATAGCAAAACAAATAACCCCGCCGCTCCCCAAGCCGCTTTTTGCTGAGCGGTGTTATAAACCTCTAGCATAATGGCGCTGCTAAATTTTGGTACTAAGTTACCCATAATAATGGCGAGCTTGACCGTAGCATAGTCAGAACTAAACACTAATTGACTTAATAAGAAGAATAGCAATAGGAGTAGTGGGATTAGCGCAAACATTGCATAAAAAGAAAGTGAAGCAGATAAGCCCAGTGTATTGTGTCGCCGAAATGCATCGAACATTTCATGCAGCACAAATAAGGGCGTGTTGTATCGTTGCTTAGCATAAGCCTCTCGCGGCTTATTCATTGCACTTTTCAGGCTTGCCTGTAGCTTGCTGTTCGCATAAGTAGTAGGCGTAGGTTTTTTCATTGTTTAGCGAGTCGACTTAGGTTAATGCCTTGAATTTTTCAGTAGCCGCCAGCAAAGCAGAGGTAATGCCAACTTCCATTGCGGAGTGTCCAGCATCCTCAATCATGTGAAACTCGGCATGTGGCATCGCGTTGCTCAGCTCCCAAGCAGTAATAGGCGGACAGACCATGTCATATCTACCTTGAATAATTTGTGTTGGAATAAGTGTTAGTTTTAACTTCGCCTCAGCAAGTAAATCCAGCTTACCCACAAAACAAAGATTTTTTATGTAATGTATTTGAACGCTAGCACGCGCTAGTTCAATCTCACCATTGACTTCATTGTCTGCTTTAATGGGTCTGGGCAGTAAACTCATAATGCTACTCTCATAAGCATTCCAGCGAATAGCGGCAGGAATGCTTATATTTAAGTCGTCAGAAAAAATAAGTTTTTCGTAAGCGATTAAGGGATGGTGTCTTTCAGCGGGTGGCAGATAATCGCATAGGGCTTTCCATGGCTCAGGAAAAAATGATTTAACCTGCCCTAGAAACCAATCTAACTCAGAGGGGCGGCTTAAAAATATGCCACGTAATATTAACCCCGTCACTTTAGTTGGATGTTGTACTGCATAGGCTAGCGCTAGCGTGCTACCCCAAGAGCCGCCAAATACTAGCCACTTATCAATTTCGAGGGTCATGCGGATAGCTTCAATATCAGCGATTAAATCGTCAGTGGTATTTTGTTCAATAGCGCCTAGTGGCCTACTACGCCCACAACCACGCTGATCGATTAAAATAATACGATAATGCGCGGGATCAAAAAAACGACGTTGCGTAGGATTGCAGCCGCTACCTGGACCCCCATGTAAAAAAACAACAGGTTTTCCCGTAGGATTTCCGCATATTTCGTAATAAATTTCGTGTAAATCACCTGATTTTAGAAGTTTTTGATCAAAAACTTCTATTTCTGGATATAAATTGTAAGCGTCAGCTTGCTTCATTAATTTAAGCTTTCTATTTGATTATAAATGCTATTTTTTTATTCTAGCACTGTCTTTGTCTAAATTTTTGCCTTATAAAAAACTTATTTGTAAGAAATTAAAATTAATTGTAAGTAAATTGTAACTAATGTATTGCAATTCGTGTGTGACTGGCATATAGTTCTGTACGCACATGAAAATGTGATGAGAACTAGACCCAATTATTTGTTAAAAATTTGAGATAACATCAAAATATTTAAGCAAGTTATAGAGTTTATTTTAAAAAACCCTTAGTAGTTCAACTTTGGAGATTAATATGCAAATCAACAAGATCAAATTAGCACTAGGTTTAGTTGCAGGTTTATCAGTGGCAATGCCAATGGTAGCATCAGCAGCGGCAGACCAAGATGCAGCAATGAAAGACGCAAACAACTGGGCTCACCCACGTGGTCAGCACAACAACCAAGGTTACAGTGCGTTAGCACAAGTTAACAAAGGTAACGTAAAAAACCTTAAAGCAGCATGGACATTCGCTACTGGTGTAAACCGTGGTCACGAAGGTTCACCAATCGTTGTTGGTAACATGATGTTTGTCCATACAGCGTTCCCAAACAATGTATACGCACTTGACTTAAACGACAATCAAAAAATCGTATGGTCATATTTCCCAAAACAAGATCCATCAGTACAAGCTGTTTTATGTTGCGATAACGTAAACCGCGGT
>CANNEG010000021.1:0-19627 GCA_947503455.1 Betaproteobacteria bacterium | reverse complement strand
TTAATTTGATTGCATGAATTAATACAGCATTTTACCGCAATATCAATCATAACAAACAAATCGCCAGACGTTTGATTGGCGAAGGTTTTGACGTGAAATTATTTTAGAATAGCGTACTTGTCATTTAGAATAGCGCACTTGACGTGTGAATAAGCAACTTTAGTTGGCATATTCCACGGGCAAGCCAAATACTGGCTTGATATTTTTCTGACAGCTCACTCATATTAAACCGGTTATCACTTGATTCAATTCAAACAACTCACCTTAGTCCGCGGCTTGAAAGTGCTTATTCAGGGCGCTTCGCTGCAACTCCATCCTGGACATAAGGTTGGCTTAACCGGTGCAAATGGCGCAGGAAAGTCGTCTCTTTTTGCATTATTGCGGGGCGAGATGCAATTAGAAGCGGGTGATTTAGAAATGCCCGCAACGTGGGTGATTGCACACGTGGCGCAAGAAACCCCAGCGCTTGCGATGCCCGCTATTGAGTTCGTGTTAGATGGGGATGCGGAACTACGTCAGGTGGAGGCTGCATTAGTTACTGCAGAAGCTAATCATCAAGGTGAGCTAATTGCTGAACTTCACCATCGGTTGATGGATATTGATGGTTACAGTGCTAAAGCTCGTGCGGCAGAGCTGTTAAGTGGTTTAGGTTTTAGCCAAGCCAATTTGCAGCAAGCCGTTTCTACTTTTTCTGGTGGTTGGCGGGTACGTTTGAATTTAGCACGTGCTTTAATGTGTAGATCTGATTTGCTATTGCTAGATGAGCCAACTAATCATTTAGATTTAGACGCAGTGATTTGGCTAGAAGGGTGGTTGCAAAGTTATCGTGGTACGCTTTTATTGATTTCGCATGATAGAGATTTTTTAGACGCTATTGTGAATCATATTGCACATATTGAGCAGCAAACGCTCACGCTGTATCGCGGAGGTTATTCTGATTTTGAGCGGCAGCGTGCAGAAAAATTAGCTTTGCAACAAGCGATGTTTGAAAAACAGCAACGTAAGGTGGCCCATTTACATAGTTATATTGATCGCTTTCGGGTGCAAGCGACCAAAGCACGTCAAGCGCAAAGCCGCATAAAAGCGCTTGAGCGTATGGAAATGATTTCCGCAGCTCATGTGGACTCACAATTTAACTTTGAATTTAGAGCGCCGATTGCTGCCCCAGACCCGTTATTAGTATTAGATGAGATGTCTGTTGGTTACAACAATGTAGCTTTGATTAAAAATATTGTGTTAGCCATCAGGCCGGGTGAACGTATTGGCCTGTTAGGGCGTAATGGCGCAGGTAAAACCACGCTCATTAAATTACTGGCTAATGAATTAAAGCCCTTAAGTGGTAAACGCGTAGAAGGTAAAGACTTAAATATAGGGTATTTTGCCCAACACCAGCTTGAGCAGCTTCGCCCAGATGAGTCACCCTTGCAACATATGCTGAAGCTGGACCCACTGACCCGTGAGCAGGAACACCTGAATTTCTTAGGGGGATTTGATTTTAAGGGTGAGATGGCCCGTTCACCTTGCACTAATTTTTCAGGCGGTGAAAAGTCACGTTTAGCCTTAGCTTTATTGATTTGGACGCGTCCGAACTTATTGTTGCTAGACGAACCAACTAACCATTTGGATTTAGAAATGCGCCACGCCTTAACACTGGCACTGCAAGATTACCAAGGTGGCGTTATTTTGGTTTCGCACGACAGAGCCTTGCTACGTGCTACTTGTGATGAATTTATATTAGTGGCTGATGGCAAAGCAGAACCGTTTGAGAGCGATTTAGAAGGTTACAGTCAGTGGTTAAACGAACAGCGCTTAAAAGATAAGCAAGCAGTTCAAGTTATGGTGGATGATAAACCAAGCAAGAATAATCGTGCCGTCAATAAAGCCGAGCGGCAAGCTAGAATCTCTGAACGACGGCCATTAGTGAAAGAGGCCGAGCAGTTAGAACACAATATTGCTAAGTGGCAAGCTGACAAAAAGTTATGTGATGAACGCTTGAATGATAGTGAGCTTTATGTCGCGAGTGATAAAACAGAGCTGCAGCAATTACTCAAAAAGCAGGCGGAGTTGGCTATAAACATAGAAGTAGCGGAAGAACGTTGGTTAGAATTGCATGAGCTACTCGAAGCAATACCTGCGATAGATTAACGTCATACTTTTTAATTGGCGTAGACATTTTTAATGCAAATTAGATTAATAATTTAGGACTCGATATGGAAATTCAATACTCAAAACGCATCAAACTGATGCATGCCTTGTGTTTAGCGGAAACGCTGCGTGACGATGAAGCTAAACCAAAAACCAACCTCAATGACTATGACGCCTTAGCTGCAGCCGATTATTTAAGTTGCTATATTACTTTTAAAGCAATTCAAGCCGCAGAGCGTTCGCCACTGGCGGAGCGTAGAGAAAACTTTGATATGTTGAGTGTTTATCAAGCTTATGCATTATTGGCCTATGCATTCTTTACCACACCATTAGCTCAAGAAAATATTGCGCCAAATCTACCTGTGGCGCAAATTACTATTGCTAAAACTTTGTTTGCTGGTTTGCCAGATGCAGAGTTGCTTGAGATTATTGAATCAGGATTTCATAAATTTCAATTGATAGGCGATGCCGAAGCTGAGCATTGGGCGGAATTTAGAGAAAATCTAGACAAGCTGACAGTGGCGTTTGTGATTGCCGGCACTGATGATGAAAGTCCTCACGACAAAGACGAAGTGGCGCCACTATTTGGCCAGTTATTAAGTCAGTTGTGTGAGGCGTTTGATCAAGTTTAAATATTAGTTTCTAATCTAAGGCTGTGACGTTATCACTGCCAAGGCAACTTTACTTATTTTGGATAATGGTGGCGTTGTTCGTGTCCGGTATAATTTCGACTGAGGCGTTGTCTTGATTATCCGTCTCATAGAGAATCATAATCGAGACGCGACGATTTCTAGCCCGCCCGACGGCCGTTTCATTGTCAGAAATAGGCTGTGCAGAACCAAATCCTAAGGCGCTTAGCCTTTTTTCTGCAATGCCTGTGTCACTTAGCATCCTGACTACACTACTCGCGCGGGTTGCTGAAAGCTCCCAGTTTGAGAAAAATGTAGCATTGTGAATGGCAATGTTGTCAGTGTGACCTTCAACTTGAATGTGGCGTTGGTTATCTTTTAGCATTTCGGCAATTTCATTAATGACATGAGTTGCAGTCATGGCTAATTCTGCTGAACCTTGGCTAAATAATAGACTGTCATTAATGTCGATGCGGATGCCACGATTGTTTTGCATCACGCGTACTTTGCCTTCACTGATGAGCGGGGAGAGTTTGTTTGATAGGTCAATCCCCATATTGGTCATTGATTCTCGCTCTCTGCGCATTTTTTCATTGTACAGATGGGTGAGCGGCAGTGGCTTGACGAGATTCATCGGCTGTTTTTTTTGTTGATTGACCGCCCCTACATTTTGATTATTCATTTTTAGGTGATTAGACGATTTGTCACCAGTAAATGCACCGCCCATCGCGGTAGCAAGCTTGTCATATTTACCTAGATTCACTGAAGAAATTGAATACATCACCACAAAAAATGCGAATAGCAGGGTGATGAAATCGGCATAGGATACGAGCCAGCGATCCGGACTCTCTTCATCATCTTCAAAGGGCTTTCTTCTAATCATATTCGCTTAGCTGGTATGTTATTAACGTAGGTAAGAAAGTAGGCGTTCTTCAACAATTCTTGGGTGATCACCGCTGGCAATAGAAGACCAAGCATTTAACAGCATTTCGCGACGCATCATTTCATTTTGGATCAACACTTTTAGCTTATTAGAGATAGGTAAGAAAATAAGATTGGCCAAACCTACGCCATAGATAGTAGACACAAAAGCGACAGCAATACCGCTACCTAGCATGTTCGGGTCTGATAGATTTTCCATGACGTGAATTAAACCAAGTACCGCGCCTAGAATCCCTACTGTTGGTGCATAACCGCCAGCAGCATTCCATATTTTTGCGGCATTGCGCTGCTCTATTTCATAAAAATGCATGTCAATCGCACAAATTTGCCTTAATTTTTCAGGCGGTGTGCCATCTATCATTAACTGAAGTCCTTTTTTTATGAAGGGATCTGTTTCCTTTTTTAAAAAAGGTTCCAACATAAAAACACCTTGTTTACGGGCGAAATTACTCCATAAGTTTATTCGATTGGCGATGTCTAATCGGTCATCAATCGGCGTGATAAAGACTTGCCGCACCATTAATACCCCAGCGATAAAACTTGCCGTATTGGTTTGCAATAGCACCGCGCCAAAGGTGCCACATACTACAATGATAAAAGCTGCAGGTTGTACCAACGAGCTTATTTGCCCGCCTTCTACGGCTTGCCCCAATAAAATGCCAATAATGGCAATTGCAATGCCGCTTAAGCTACTCCAGTCCATGATTTCTCTTTTAGATTTGCACGCAGCCTAGCAACAGCTTGGCTATGTAATTGACTAATGCGTGATTCAGAAACACTCATCACAGCGCCTATTTCTTTAAGGTTAAGCTCTTGTTCGTAATACAAGCTCATCAATATTTTTTCACGTTCCGGTAGCGCATCTATCGCATCAATGAGCGCATCTCTAAAGTCACTCTCTAACAGACCTTTAATCGGGTCGCTTGAATGATCAGTTTGAAACCGATCAAGAAAATGCTCACTATTATCAGCGTCATGGAAATCTTCGTAGTAAACCAATTGATGGCCACTGCAATCTCCCAGCATCACATAGTAGTTTTCTAAGGTTAGTTGAAGTTTCTTGGCAACATCACTTTCTGTAGGCGGTTTACCTAATTCTTGCTCAAGTTGACTAATGGCAATTTCAACGTCACGCATATTTTTGCGTACGCTGCGAGGTAGCCAGTCTGCACTACGTAGTTCATCAAGCATAGAACCACGAATTCTTTGAGCAGCATAAGTTTCAAATACTGCACCGTGGGTGTCTTCATAACGATTTACAGCATCAAGCAGTCCCATCATGCCTGCTTGTATTAAATCATCTAACTCAACACTTGGTGGTAGTTTTGCTTTGAGTTGATAGGCAAGCTTTTTCACTAAAACTGCATGCTTATTAAGTAATTCATCTTTTTGGTCTTTTTTACCATTAGCGCTATACATATATTTTCCTCTGGCTTAGATGAATGATGCCTGATTGATTTCAGTGCCATCATCATGTTTGTAATCTAGGCGTTGAGCAATCTGCTTGAAGGCAGTAGAGGCGGTCGCCAATGGAAAGGCATCAATGACAGAGCGACCAAGTTTAGCTGCACGGTTAAGGTGGTCATCAAGTGGGATAGCACCAAAAAACTCCAATTCTATTTGCATAAAGCGTCGTGCTACTTGAGAGATGTTACGAAATACCATTTGTGCTTGAGCATCGGTTGCATCTCCCACAATAATGCCAAATGATCGTCGGCCAAGCTGACTGCAAATTTGCTTAATCAGTGTATATGCATGTTTGATGGATTCTGGATTACGTGTGAGTTGAATCAGGATTTCACCTTCATTGAGTGTTTTGAGTGGCAGTAAGTGTTCATTATTCAAGGTGGCATCTACCAACACAATTTCATATTGGCCCGCTAAGTCGTTAAATATACGGTTAAGTTCATTGCCTGTATGACTATCCAGCGCCTCTTTAATTTGGTGCTTTTGCATGAGTTTTGATAGTGAATAGCCATGATTAGAGCTCTTAATAGCTTCTTGCAAAGACGATTCTGTGTTGGCTACGTTTAAAAGGGCAGGTAGTTTATCAATGCCATAGCTTGCCTCACGTGAGTCTTGAGAGGCATGCACAATGAGTACATCACTGCCTTGACCAAGTATAGATGCCGCCAAATTAGTCAACATTCGAGGTTGATCTTGTGTGGCTGAAGCTGAAATAATAGACACGACCCTAGGTTTAGGCGTGGCCATTAAACGCCTAAGTCCTGCAGCTTGATCATTTTGGAAACTAGGCATAACTCATTCCAGATAGTTGAGATGCGTTGGCTGCATTGACGGTGTCGCCCATCACAAAGGGTAGTTCGTCATTAAGAAACTGGAATGATTGATTGCTGCGTGCACTCAATTTTAGTGCGTGCTGTATTAAGTATTGCTTATTGGCTAAATGAATGTCTTCTGGCACTCGTTGGCCGTTGGCAACGTAATATAGTTTTAGTTTTTCTTTAATAATCACATCTAAGGCGTTACCGATGGTGGCTGCTTCATCAAGCTTAGTCATCAAGCAGCCATCCAAGCCTTTGCCTTTATATGCTCTGATAACATCGGTGAGGGTCTCACCTGTGCTAGTAGCATTTAGACATAGCAGTTTCTTAATCGGCATATTGGTATTGGATAGCATGGCTATTTGTTCTGCCACCATGCGATCACGTTGGCTTACGCCCACGGTATCTATCAAAATAGTATGTTTGTTTTTGAGTTCATTGAGTGCAATTTTAAGATCGGCTTCATCTTTCACCGCATGCACCATCACACCAAGAATCTTGCCATAGATTCTGAGTTGCTCATGACCGCCGATACGATAGGCATCAGTAGTAATGAGGCCTAAATTTTTAGTGCCATGTTTCATGACGTAGCGTGCAGCTAATTTGGCGGTAGTCGTAGTTTTGCCAACCCCAGTTGGCCCGATTAAGGCAAATACGCCACCTTGATCTAAGACTTCAGTATCGTTTTCTATGGTATTTAAGTTGAGGGCAAGAATAGATTTAACCCAAGCCACTGCTTTTTCTTCAGTTAAATTATCTGGCATTTTTTCAGCCAATTGCCTTGCTAGAGAAGCGCTAAAGCCGGCAGAGAGCAATATGCTTAATATTTTTGATTTGCTTGGATCGCGCTGCTGAATATTGCCCCATGATAGTGTGGTGAGTTGTGATTCAATCACGCTACGCATGTTTCGCATCTCATTTAACATTTCTGACATCTGTGTGTCAGCTTGTTGACTATTTTTGATTTGCGGACTAAAAGTTTGTATTGTAGACACTTTAGCTGTTGTTGTTTGTTGAGCGGTTGCAGTTTTTACGACGGCATCATACATGTCAATTTTGGCCGCTTTATTCACTGAGCTATCAGGCGTTTGAGCACGATTGTTTTGAAGCAGTGACAGTAATGTCGTAGGTTCGCTACTATCGAATTTTGATGATTGGGCTTTAGGTGAAAGATTGTCTGGTGCATCAAGACCATTTGAGTGATGCGTATCAGTTTGGCTTTCTATCATATTGTTCATGTCTTCTTCTTTGAAGGCCATGATTTCATTTCCGCCATTCATTGCGCGATTAGAGAGTATGACCGCATCTTCACCAAGTGCTTTACGCACCATGCTTAGTGCTTCACGTGAGTTTTTTCCGAAAAATCGTTTAATGTTCATGCTGAACCTCCAATAAGACTAGTGACACGTATGGTTTTTGAATCAGGTAATTCTTCGTGAGAAATCACGCGTAAGTGGGGTACCGCGCGACGTAAAAATTTCGAGAGCGCCGCCCTCAAAGGTGCTGAAACCAATAATACTGGCGTCATGCCCATTTGTTCTTGTTGCTTTGCAGCTGATTCAGCTTGCCTAGAGAGTGTTTCCGCCATGCTAGGCTCTATTGCTGAACCGCTAGTGCCGTTGCCTTGCATTGCCTGTGTTAGCAGACGCTCAAGGTTGCTGTCTAGCGTCATCACTGCAACTTCATTGCCGATTGGGAAGAGTTGTTGCACAATTGCTCGGCCAAGGCGAATGCGTACTAGTGCGGTTAGCTCATTGGTATCCTGTGTTTGGTTGGCATATTCAGAAAGTGTCTCGACAATGGTACGCATGTCACGAATATGCACCCCTTCAGTCAATAGGTTTTGTAACACTTTTTGAATGACAGATAGTGAAATTTGCTTAGGTACTAGGTCTTCAATTAGTTTGGGCGAATCTTTACTAATATGATCTAGAAGTTGTTGCACTTCTTGGCGGCCTAGTAGCTCAGCAGCATGCATAGAAATAATATGATTTAAATGTGTCGCAATCACAGTGCCCGCATCGACTACGGTATAGCCTCTATTTTGAGCATCATCACGCGTATTGCTATCAATCCATACTGCAGGTAGACCAAATGCTGGATCTGTTGTTGTGGGGCCTGGTAATGCGCCAGTCACCATGCCTGGATCTATGGCTAAATATTCGCCGAAATGTGATTCGCCGCTGGCAATATCGACACCCTTGAGTGTGATGCGATAGCTAGATGGTTTTAGTTCTAAGTTATCCCGAATATGCACCGTTGGCGCTAAGAAGCCAACTTCTTGTGCAAATTTTTTACGTAATCCTTTAATGCGTTTTAGTAAATCGCCACCTTGCGTTTTATCTACTAATGGAATTAAGCGGTAGCCAACTTCTAGGCCGATTAAATCAACAGGGGTGACATCATCCCAGCTCGCTTCGTCAGTCTCAGAAATGACTTCTGGTTTTTCTATGATGACTGGCGTTGCATCAGCAGCTTTCTTTTGTTCTGCAATGATATAAGCTATGCCTGCTAGCAGTGCTGCTAACATCAAAAATGCAAAGTGTGGCATACCAGGAATAGCACCCATGCCACCAATAATACCTGCAGTGACATAGACAACTTTAGCATTGGAGAATAGTTGCGTTACTAATTGACCGCCAATGTCTTCATTATTGGCGACTCGAGATACCACGACACCTGCTGCTACTGAAATCACTAGAGATGGAATTTGCGCAACTAAGCCATCACCAATGGCTAGTAACGTATAGTTTTTAACGGCATCGGCAAAGGCCATGTCGTGTTGCACGACACCAACAATCAGCCCGCCAAAGATGTTGATAATAATGACCATGATGCCGGCGATTGCATCACCTCGAACATACTTACTGGCGCCATCCATCGCACCATAGAATTCTGATTCTTGACTCACTTCAGCGCGACGACGGCGAGCCTCATCTTCACCAATCAAACCCGCGTTTAGGTCTGCATCAATGGCCATTTGTTTACCTGGCATAGCATCTAAGGTAAAACGTGCGCCAACTTCTGCAATACGACCAGCACCCTTGGTCACTACTGTAAAGTTGATGATGGTTAAAATGATAAATACCACAATACCCACTGTGTAATTGCCGCCAATTAAAAAGTGTCCAAACGCTTCAATGACTTTACCTGCAGCGTCTGGGCCACTATGACCTTCAGCCAATACTACACGGGTTGAGGCCACGTTAAGAGACAAACGCAACATGGTTGTCATCAGCAATACTGTTGGAAAAGCAATGAAATCGAGTGCTTTTTTAGTTTGTAGGCCGATGAGTAACACCATGATTGAAAGTGCAATGTTGAAGCTAAACAACACGTCTAGGATGACTGCCGGTAAGGGCAAGATCATCATTGAAAGTAGCAGTACAATAATGAGTGGCGGCGCTACATTACGGCTACTTAATTTATTCATCCAGCTTGGAAGGTTAAGCGAGTTCATTAAGCAAATACCTCATCTAATGCCTTACTTGGAGCAGGTAAAAGGCTATGTGGATCTAGTGCTTCAGGGACAGGTAAAGCTTTCGGTATTTCTGGGCGGAAACCCCCATCCTTTTTGAAGATTCTCATTTGAAATACATAAGCGAGCACTTCAGCTACAGCTGAATACAAAGCCTCAGGAATTTCATCATTTAATTCAGTATGTGCAAACAAAGCGCGAGCGAGCTTAGGTGACTCCATAATAAGAATATTATGTTCAGAAGCAATCTCACGAATCTTAAGTGCCATGACATCCGCCCCTTTAGCAACAACGATAGGGGCACGCATACCTTCATCTTGATATTTAATGGCAACTGCATAGTGTGTTGGGTTGGTAATCACAACATCTGCTTTAGGTATTTCAGACATCATTCTGCGTTTCGCCATTTCACGTTGTTGCTGGCGAATTCTGGCTTTAATTTCTGGATTACCCTCAGATTCTTTTGATTCTTGACGCACTTCTTCTTTAGTCATTTTCAATTTGCTGGCGTAATGATAGAGCTGGTAGGGCACATCTATAGCGGCGATAAAAACCAATGCGCTCACAATAGATAGAAATGCCATGAGCATTAAGTGATTGACTTGTGTGATGCTAGTTTTTAGGGGTAATAGCGAGAGTGATAAAATAGGTGCCATATCGTGAGAAATGACAATATAGGCAACGGTTGCGACTACTAAAGTTTTTGCGATAGATTTAATAAGCTCAATAGCAGCGTTCTTAGACATCATATTGCTTAAGCCTGATATGGGGTTAAGGCGGCTAAATTGAGGCGCAAAGGCTTTGCCACTGAATACCCAGCCACCAATAACAATGGGTGCTGCTATTGCCATAATGATAATGATAAGTGCAAGCGGTGCAAAAGCCAGTAATAATGAGTAAATATTATCGGCAGTTCTCATCAGTAATACGATAGGGTCAAAAGCAGCCGTACGATCAAAATTTAAGCCAGCAGTCATGGAATTTTTCAATGCTTGATTAAGATGATCGCCCATGACCAATATGCCCATGCCAGCGCTGAATAGAACCGTCACTGTCGCGAGTTCGCGTGAGCGTGGAACATCACCTTCTTCCCTGGCTTTTTCTAAGCGCTTGGGCGAGGCCTGTTCGGTTTTTTCTAAATCGCTGTCTTCTGCCATGACGATGCCTAATGTTGTTTAATCATGTAATTACTAATGAATTACTTTGTTTGCTACTTAGGATGAATTATTAGGCGAATTGATGCGATTGTATCTTTAGAATAAAAGGGTGAAAGCTATCCTTTCTTGAAGCCAACATCTAAAAATTAGTCTGTTTGACGATGTTAAATAGCGCATTTATTGATTATTTTTAAATAAATTACTTAATAAAAACAATTAGATAAAAAATATTTTCAATTATTTTTTAAATTACCCTAAAGTTTTATAAAGTACTGCCGATAAAGATACATAAGAGAAGCCGTTATTGTTTTTTTTAAATACGTTATTTGATGGATTGATTCATTAAATAGGCATACGTCAGATGTAGGACATGAATAACGGCAAAGCCGACAGAAACTTTAGGATATTTTTTAAATGAGTTTGATGAGTTAAATTATTTTTAACTGTATTTCGTGCATTTTTTCAATAGTTAAGTGCATGAAATTGATGGAATTTTACCAGCCTCGTAGGTGTTTGTAAGACAAACACCTACGAGGCTGTGCCTGTTTGTCCGACTTAATATACCGACAAGCGCTAATTGTAAGTAGCGACCAAGAAGCTCAAAGTACGCCCCATACGTGATACACATTTAACAGATGTTCAGACAAAGGGGAATTAAAATGAATGAAATTGAAATTCTGTCAGAAATAAAAGACGCTAACTTAAATTATCTAATGTTAGCGCAACAACTCATCCGTTCAGACAAAGCAACTGCCATCTTTCGTCTAGGTATCAGCAAAGATATCGCTGATTTGCTAGAAGGGTTAAGTAACCTACAGCTACTTAAATTGAGTAGCGCTAACATGATGCTAGCACGCTTCCGTTTTGATGATAGCTCTATCCTTGGCATGCTAACTAACTATACCAAAGATCGTTCACAAGCACATTTACACACAGCTGTGCTAATGGCTGGTCAAAACGCCGAAGCAATGGCGTAGTGGTAAGCGTTAAGTAAAGTTTAATTCATTACGTGAATTTTAGGTAAAAGAGAAAACATCATGCAAAAGAAAAGCGTAGTAACCGAATCAGAGCAAATCCAGTTGGCCATACAAATGATTAAACTGGGCGCTAGACTACAATTGTTGGAATCTCAAACAAGTTTATCGCGAGAGCGTTTGATCAAACTTTATAAAGAGTTGAAAGGTGTTTCACCACCCAAAGGGATGTTGCCTTTCTCTACAGATTGGTTTTTGACCTGGCAGCCCAATATCCACTCATCTATTTTTTATAATATTTATAAATTTATGGTGGATTATACGGATGTAAAAGGAATACATGCCATTATCAAAGCTTACAGCTTATATCTGCAACAAGTGCAGCACGATCTGAGTAATGAAGGTGCGGAACCCGTTTTATCAATGACACGCGCTTGGACTTTGGTGCGATTTGTAGAAAGCAAAATGCTGAAAACACAAAACTGCACTTGCTGTAATGGCAGTTTTGTCGTGAATACCTATGATTTGAATCAAAAATATGTATGTAATTTGTGTCATGTGCCGTCACGCGCAGGTAAGACTAAGAAAGCCAAAGAACTTACCTACAAAATTGTCGCCATGTCAGCTTGATAAATTAAATTACTCAACAAATGTTGGTGAAGCCATCCCTAGCTCAACGCCCCCTAAATAATCATTTTGAGCTTAGCGCTTTGCCAGCGAGCAATGTAAAGGGTAAGCATGATTTTAGGTCAATACGCTTAATTCCTGCCGCATTGGCCATCCTTGTTCAATGCGCTGCATTCATTAGTCTAGTGGCCATGTCATGGCTTGCTGGTCTACTCGCTTCTGTCTATTTTTCGATTACTTTAAATGTTTCTACAATCACGTTAGTGCTGATGCAAGCGTTATTGGCAGCTTGTTTTTCATATTGGGTTGGCATGGCCAAATGGTGGCGTTGGATACACTTTAGTTTTCCTGTGGCCTTGTGGGGCATGCTTCATTGGCACCTGCCGACTGAAATTTATTTAATTGGGTTTATGATAAGTTTAAGTCTATATTGGACTACTTTCCGAAGCCAAGTGCCATTTTTCCCCTCTAGACCTATTGTCTGGCAACAAGTCGCTAAAATCATCCCCAAAGATAAGCCATTACGTTTGATTGATATTGGTAGTGGTTTAGGTGATATGTCTATGTACATTGCTAAGTTACGACCTGATAGCCACATTGAAGGCATTGAAATTGCGCCATTGCCTTGGTTAATTAGCTATGTGCGCGGCAAAATGAGGCGTTCAACAGCAACCTTTAAAATAGGTGACTACCACACACTCAATTTTGCAAATTACGATGTCATTTTTGCTTATTTATCCCCAGCTGCGATGCTCACTTTATGGGAAAAAGCATCCCATGAGATGCTGCCTGGCAGTCTTTTAATTAGCCTTGAATTTGAAATACCTGAGGTTAAGCCGACCCTACGTATTGCAAGCGCAAGTAATTCTCCAATCATCTATGTGTGGAAAATTCCTTAGATTGAATGACAAGCAAACACAATGTAAGCCTGAAAATCCCTTTTTGTTCTTCAGATTGATTTATCAAATTGATTGATATCCTAATGCTAATTATTAACCTACATAAATTCTACGTGTCGTTCAGGAGTTCGCAAGTATGCTAGTTGGCGTTGGATATGTCATAGTCATTTTTTCCATATTTGGTGGATTCGCCATGGCTGGCGGTTATTTGGCTAGCCTATGGCAGCCATTGGAATTTTTGATGATTTTTGGCGGTGCGTTCGGTGCTTTTGTTGTAGGTAACGATATGAAGGCTGTCAAATCTACCATGAAAGCCCTGCCAACATTAGTGAAAGGTTCCAAATATAATAAAGCCTTATATATGGACTTACTTGCGCTTTTATTTGAGATTTTAGCCAAAATTCGTAAAGACGGCATGCTGTCGATTGAAAATGATGTCGAGAATCCTGAGGCTAGTCCACTATTTAGTAAATACCCAATGTTGCTCAGTGATCACCATCTGATTGAATTTATTGCAGACTATTTGCGTTTAATGGGTTCTGGCAATATGGATGCCTTTCAGATTGAAAACCTGATGGACAATGAAATTGAAACACATCATATGGAAGGCCATGTACCAGTCAGTTGTGTTGCTAAGTTAGGCGATGGTTTGCCAGCATTTGGTATTGTCGCAGCGGTGATGGGTGTTATACATACCATGGAAAACGTTGCATTGCCACCCGCCGAACTGGGCATTTTGATTGCGCATGCATTGGTAGGCACTTTCTTGGGTATTTTATTAGCCTATGGTTTTGTTGGCCCGCTTTCTGGTTTATTGGAACAAAAGTTAGAAGAGAGCACTAAAATGCTCCAAACAGTAAAAGTGACATTGCTGGCGAGTCTTAATGGCTATGCTCCTGCGATTGCGATTGAATTTGGGCGCAAGGTGCTCTATTCAACTGAGCGTCCTGGTTTTCTTGAGCTTGAAGCGTATGTTAAGCAGGCTAAGGCCGCTAAGTAACCCTATGTATTTGCCTATCAATACAATCGATTGTAGATATTCTCATGGCTGAAAGTCGCGTTCGCCCCATTATCGTCAAGAAAATTAAAAAAGCTGCCCATGGCCATCATGGCGGTGCGTGGAAAATTGCCTATGCTGACTTTGTGACGGCAATGATGTCATTCTTTTTATTGATGTGGTTGTTAGGGGCAAGCTCAGATGCTCAGTTGGAAGGTATCGCAGAATATTTCAAAACACCGTTAAAAGTAGCATTAATGGGCGGCAATATGGTGGGTACCAGCGATGCGTTAATTAAAGGTGGCGGTAAGGATTTGACTAAAAAGCAGGGGCAGGTGAAGCCTGTTGATGGACCCAAAGGAAAACAAAAAGTAGTTGATATTAAAGATGTAAAAGAAGCGTTAAAGAAAGAAGAAACCGCAAAGCTTGAAGAGCTGAAGAAGAAAATTGAAAAGGCGATTGAAGATAGTCCTACCTTAAGTAAATTCAAAAACCAGTTGTTACTTGATATTACGTCAGATGGCTTACGAGTGCAGATTGTGGATGAAAAAAACCGACCTATGTTTAATTCATCTAAAGCTGAATTGCAGCCTTATGCCAAGCAAATACTACAAGAGCTAGGTCAGATGTTTAATGGTGTGACTAATAAAATTAGTTTGTCTGGGCATACCGATGCAACACCTTATCCCAATGGGGAAAAATCCTACAGTAATTGGGAATTATCTGCCGATCGCGCCAACGCCTCACGTCGAGAGCTTGTAGCTGGGGGTATGGATGAGACAAAGCTATTGCGCGTCGTAGGGTTGTCATCAGCAAGTTTGTTTGATAAAGAAAATCCTTTGAATCCAACGAATCGACGTATCAGCATCATTATTATGAATAAACAAGCGGAGGAGAATGTGTTGAAAGATGCCGCCGCAATTAACGTGCCTTCCAGCGCAGATGCCTCAGAGGCTATTAAAGCGCTACAGTGATTTGTCTATTGTTTTACACTAAGCTTGGTCTAAAGATGCAAATAGGTGACTAAGAAGAGGTTGGCAATATTTTGTTGCTATTATCACTATCCCACAGCAGGTAAACCCGACAATCAAACTCCAGTTGGTGGTAGTTTGGTTCCATGTATTGGCAAAGTTGGTAAAATGCTTTGTCGTGGTTACGCTCTTTTAGATGCGCTAATTCGTGCACAACAATCATCCGTAAAAATTCGGCAGGTGTCGTTTTGAAAAAAGAGGAAATCTTAATTTCTTTCTTTGCTTTAAGCTTTCCCCCTTGTACCCGAGAAATTGCTGTATTCAGGCCAAGTGCGTGATGCTCTATGCTGAGTCTATTGTCGTAATGTACTTTGTCTAAGATTGGCGCGTTCCGCAAAAACGCTTGTTTAATCTCGTTGCTGTATTGATATAGCGCTTTATCAGTTTGAATAGAATGCGATTCTGGGTAGCGTTCTGAGAGGTATTCGCCCAACTTATTTTGCGCTTGTAATTGACGTATTTTTTCCTGCAGCGTAGTAGGGTAGTGCTGTAGATATTTTAGTGGCTGGATCATTTTTTGTTTGAAGGAAAGTTAAATACTGACCATATTGAAATGCAAAAGGAGGCAATTGCCTCCTTTTTTGCGCTTATACAGTCTGCTCACTATTATTCTATGAGTAAATCACGTTTACCTGGCACGCCATTCATGGCTTCTGCATCTTCAAGTGAAGGTTTGCGTGATGTAATGGCTGGCCATAATTCAGCTAGACGTGCATTGAGGGCGATAAATTCTTGCTGATCTGCCGGCACATCATCTTCAGCAAAAATAGCTTCAGCGGGGCATTCTGCGACGCATAATGTGCAATCAATACATTCATCAGGATTGATGGCTAAGAAGTTCGGACCTTCTACAAAACAATCTACTGGGCATACATCAACGCAATCAGTAAATTTGCATTGAATACAGTTCTCGGTAACGACATAAGTCATTTTTATTCCTTTACAGCTTATAAAGCTAAAACGTTATTTTACTTGATTTAAAAAAACATTCAAAATTTAACTATACAATCATCCCAGCACCGACAGTGTTGTTGGTGCTTTCATCGATGACAATAAATGCACCTGTCGCACGATTGATGCTGTAGCTATCAATCATGAGCGGCTGCGCTAATTTAAAGGTGATACGTGCAATATCATTCATTTTTAAATCTGTACTTGCTTGCTCTTCAAGTGTGTTGACGTCCACTTTATAGTGAATGGCGCCAACTTTAGCTTTTGACTCGCGGGTAGTGTGTCGAATGACATAGGTGCGCGCTGTAGACATTGGCGTTTCAGACAGCCAGCATACAAACGCATCAATTTGTTTGACAGGCTCGTTAGCTTCAGATGTTTTTACAATCATATCGCCGCGTGAGGTGTCGATTTCATCTTCCAATAGTAAGGTAACGCTTTGCTCGGTGGTGGCAGACTGTAGTTGATCCTCACCCAACTGAATCGCTTTAACTTTTGATTGATAACCATTGGGCAGTACGGTCACTGCATCGCCAACAGAAATTTCACCCGATTCAATACGTCCCATGAAACCACGGAAATCATGTAAATCGTGATTATCAGAAGCATGAGGCCTGCAGACAAACTGGACAGGGAAGCGAAATGGCTCGGCATGCTCAGAATGTGCGGGTGGTGTGGCTTCTAGTATGTCAATCATTGTATTGCCGGTATACCAAGGCATATTGTCTAGTCTATCAACCAGCATGTCACCGTTGAGCGCTGACATGGGGATGAAGCTAATATCATGCCCAGCCTCAATTTTACTTTGCGCTAAGCCAATTTCATTGGCAAATACTAAATAGTCGGCACAAATTTTGTCGTAAATGGCTTGGTCGTAATTCACTAAATCCATTTTATTCACGGCTACTACAATGTGTGGAATGCCAACTAAGTGTGCTAAATAAGAATGACGACGGGTTTGCGTTAAAACGCCTTTACGTGCATCAATGAGAATAATGGCCAAATTAGCGGTGGAGGCAGCTGTCACCATGTTACGGGTATATTGCTCGTGACCTGGTGCATCGGCAATAATGTATTTGCGCGTGCCTGTTGAAAAGTAGCGGTAGGCTACATCAATGGTAATGCCTTGCTCACGTTCAGCCTGAAGGCCATCAGTCAACAAAGATAAGTCCACCGCAGTTAATCCTCGTTTTTCTGAGGTGCGCGTCATCTGGGTTAAGGTGTCGGCCAAAATGGTTTTAGTGTCAAACAGTAGGCGGCCGATGAGTGTACTTTTACCATCATCTACGCTACCGCAGGTCATGAAGCGTAAAAGGCTATCGTTGTGTTGTGTAGTGACGTTGCTCATTAGAAATAGCCTTCTTTCTTACGTTGTTCCATAGATGCATCTGAAGTTTGATCATCTAAACGAGTTGCACCACGTTCAGTAATGGTGGATGTTGCGGTTTCTAGTACAATTTTAGAAACGGTATCTGCATCTGAAATGACGGGTGCGGTACAGCTGATGTCGCCCACCGTTCTAAAGCGTACTTGCATGTTGATGATGTCTTCGCCGGCTTTAACTGGGTTAGCAACTTCGCCACTCACTAGTGGCACATTCACCGGCACAATAGAACCACTACGCATGACTACATCACGTTGGTGAGCGAAGTAGATGCTAGGTAAAGCTAAATTCTCACGCTCGATATATTGCCAAACATCCATTTCTGTCCAATTGGAGATAGGAAAGGCGCGAATGTTTTCACCCTTATGTGAACGTGCGTTATACAGGCTCCACAATTCAGGACGTTGATTTTTAGGATCCCATTGGCCAAATTCATCACGGAAACTCATGATACGTTCTTTTGCGCGTGCTTTCTCTTCATCGCGACGTGCGCCACCGATGCAGCAGTCAAAGCCAAACTCTTCAATTGCCTCAAGTAAAGTGACTGATTGATGTTTGTTTCGTGATTCATCAGGTGTTTTAAGTACGACTGTGCCGCGTTTCATAGAATCTTCAACAGACCTCACAATCAGGCGCTCACCCAGCTCAGTTGCGCGTTGGTCACGAAAATCAATGACTTCTTGATAATTATGGCCGGTATCAATGTGCATTAAAGGAAAAGGGAAGCGCCCAGGTCTAAAGGCTTTTTCTGCAAGTCGTAAAATACATAGAGAGTCTTTCCCGCCTGAAAATAGCAGTACTGGATTGCTGCATTGGCCAGCGACTTCACGCAGAATATAAATGGCTTCAGATTCTAGCCAGTCTAGATGCGAAAGTGGTTGTTTAGTTGTTGTCATAGTGGTGTGTTTTAAGGTCTAAATAATTAATTTTTAACATGCAGTCCGCACTCTTTATTCAATGGGTCTTCCCACCACCAGCGACCTGCGCGAACATCCTCGCCCATGGCAATGGCACGGGTGCAAGGTGCACAGCCAATGCTAGGGTAAAACTGCTCGTGTAATTTGTTGTAGGGCACATCGTGCATACGAATATAAGCCCATACTTCTTGTTCAGTCCAATCGCTTAATGGGTTGAATTTTTCAAGCTGATTGGCATCGTCAAACTCACGCGTTGGTAAGCTTGCGCGAGTGGTGGCTTGTGCCGCACGCATACCTGTAATCCAAGCATTTTTACCTGCTAAAGCACGTTGTAATGGCTCTACTTTACGCATAAAGCAACAGCTTTTACGAAGTTCTATGCTTTCATAAAAAGCGTTAATGCCATTATTTTTTACGTAGAACTCAACAGTCTCATTTTTTGGAAAATATACATTGAGCTTGGTTTGATAGTGACTTTCAACGAGTGCGATTAAGTCGTAAGTTTCAGTAGGTAGGCGACCCGTATCTAATGAAAAAATTTCAATAGCCAATTTATTTTTCAAGATAATATCACTGAGCACCATATCTTCTGCACCAAAACTATTAGCAAAAGTAATGTGAGATAACTCAAGACTAGCACTTTTCAACAAGGCTAATAGGCTCGTTGTTTTGCTGTTAACACTGGCCGTCAGTGCCTCAGTCAGCACGGGCGTGATGGCTGGGTTGGTAGCTGTAGGTTTTAACATGGAAACTTCATTAACCATTTAGACAATCCTGTTGTAACGCCTAAAAGCAGGTTGAGCTTCATCTACTGCGCCTTGATAGGGTGCACTAAAGTCGCTTAAGCTAGCCATGGCTTCAACGGCGTTTCTATCAGCGCGAATAGCAAAACTAGTAAAGCCGCTACGTTTAAGGAAAAATAGTTGATCCCTAAGTACATCACCAATCGCACGCAATTCATTTTTAAAACCATAGCGCGTGCGTAATAGGGTGCCAATGGAAAATATACGTCCGTCAGCAAAGCGCTCTACATGAACGACGATAATAGGTAGTGCATTTAAGTCTGCTTGATTTTCAATTAGTGATAGCAGTACTTCATGCGTGTCTAGCCAGACACCCACTTCATTTTTATTGATGCGTGATTGCAACTCGGTTTTACGGGCAATAAATACACTTAACGGTACGATTAACTTGCCGTTGGCAGGGATGAC